>NZ_LZJG01000267.1:0-864 GCF_001667785.1 Mycobacterium sp. E3247
GAGTTGTGCAGCATCTCCTTGCGCCGCTCGGGGCTGGCGTCGAACACCACGCCCTTGCCGAAGATCGGCGTCATGAAGGGGTACGCCTCGGCCTGGTCGAGTTCCTCGTCCGCCGAACGGAAGAAGAACTCGTTGGCGCCGGCCCCGGAGAGCAGGATGACGTGCTTGTCGACCAGCTGGAACCAGCCCACGTCGCCGCATTCTTCCCGGACGCGCTTCATCAAACCGATTGGGTCGGTGCGGAACTCCTCGAGGTGACCGTGCTCTTCCTCGCCGCCGGATACCCGTGGCACGATGGCGGTCGTCATTTTGCTCACTCCTCCTCCGCGCTCGTGCCTCGCGCCGCATCGTCGATTCGCGAAGTTGTCATGACGGCATCCCCTCTTCGCCGAGCGCGAGCTTCTGGCGGTCTTTCTTGTCGGCCAACGGCGCTTCGGGTTGAAGCTCCATGTTCGCGATGAAGCCACCGCGCGGGGTCTCGGCCACGAACGTGATGGCTCGCGCCAGGTCCGCCGCGCGCAGGAAGTAGTCGTGGCGAGCCTGGCCCCACTTGGCCCAGTCCTCGAGCGCGGGTCCGATCTTCTCGGCCGGCAGGCTCCAGCCCATCGACGTCTTCGTCGGGCCGGGGTGCACGATCGACGCCCGCACGCCGGTGCCCTCGAGCTCCATCTGGAAGTTGGTGACCATCGCGACGAGCGCGGCCTTGGCCGCGCCGTAGGCGCCCATGTGCGGCCGCTGACGCAGGGCGACGTCGGACCCGACGAAGATCAGGTCGCCGCGCTGGCGCTCGAGCATGCCGGGCAGCACCGCGGCGGCCAGCCGGTTGGCGCCGACGAGGTGGATCTGCAGCTGCGACTCGAACTC
>NZ_LZJG01000268.1:0-635 GCF_001667785.1 Mycobacterium sp. E3247
GCAAGGGGCTGTAGTGGTCGCGTTGGCGGTTGGGTGTGGCGGCGGGCAGGGCGGCGGCCACAACGCCACCTCGGTCGCACCCTCGCCGACGCCATCGATTCGCTGATCTTGGCGCCAGACCTGATTAACGAGATTGTCGGTGCGAAACTAAACTGGGCGTCCAAACCTCCGCCCGGCGCGACCTCCCCGCCCGTGGCCGCCTTCGTCGACGAGGGTAACCCGCAGTGCGAGCCGCTGATCGCGCCGGACACGTACTCGGTGGGGGTGGCTTACACCGCGTGGCGGAGCAATCTCTACAAAGAGGACAAGGACACGTACGAGCATGCGGTCCGTCAAGCCGTTGCGACGGTTGTCGATTCCAAAGCAGCGACGGTGTTGCTTGGCGACGCTTTTGCCAAGCGTCTCGATGCGTGCAGCAATGCCGTCATCCACCTGAGCGGCAAATATCGATGGAGATTCCAGAAGACCGACGCGACCGATACGGGAGTGCGGTGGACGGGAACGGAACTGGAGGACGGGCAGATCACCGGCTGGGTCTGCCCCAACGTGGCGCGCGCGAAGAACAATGTGATCATCACTGCGCAGGTGTGCCAATACGGCAATGGCGCTCCGGCCACCGCGACAGTTCTGGACAA
>NZ_LZJG01000269.1:0-2746 GCF_001667785.1 Mycobacterium sp. E3247
CGCGGCACGCATGGTCCGGCCAGCCGTCCACGCCCGGCTCGAAGAAGGCGCGGTACACGATGAGCTGCCGCCGGCGGGCGAACAGCTCCAGCAGGTTTGCCCTGCCCCCGGGCCCCTCGAACGCGTATTCCTTCTCGACGGCCAGCCACGGCATCCGGCGGCGCGCCGCCCCCAGGGCGTCGCGGGCGCGCATCACTTCCTTCTCTTTGGCCAGTAGCCGTTCACGCGCGGCCGCCCAGTCGCGGGCGGACACGATGGGGGGTGTGTTCATTGTCGTTGTCCTCCTTGTGGTTTTGAGTGACATCAGGCCACCGCCGACAGGCCCGTCGAGGTGAGCAGGTAGGCGTCCTCGCCGCCGGGCGCGCCGATGGCGATCCCCAGGACGGACCGGCCCACCTGTTCCGGGGTGAGGGCCGGCCCCGCGGCCCGCGCGAACGCCTCGACGTCGAGGCCTTGGCGTTCGGCGTAAGCCGCGACGGCCTTGGCGCCCAGGTCGGTGGCCGGCGTCAACCGCGGCAGGACGGACACGAAGCGGATCCCCAACCCGGCGCGCTGCGATTCGACGGCGGCGTAGCCGGCGATGAACCTGACCGTCGCCTTCGCCCCCGCGTAGCCCCCACTCAGCGGCGAACCGGCCACAGCGGCGCCGCTGGACATGAGGATCACCGAGCTGCCCGGCGCCAGCGGACGTCGCAGCGCGTGGCGGGTCCAGTGAAAGGCTTGCGCGACATCGACATTCCAGTTCTGGCTGAAGCTGTCCCAGCTCTGATCCTGGATGGGGCTCATGTGGGGCGCCGCCCCGGCACCCAACACGAGCGTGTGCGGCCGGTACGTGTCGATCAGCCGCTGCGCGGTCGCGGCGTAGGAGGCGTCGGCGACCACCGGGACGAAAGCGTCGCCCAGCTCGTCGCGCGTTTCGTCGAGACCGGTTCGGTTGCGCGCCACACCGACCACCTCGGCGCCGGCCCCCGCCAGGGCGCCGGCGATCGCGCGGCCGAAGCCGCGGCTCGCCCCGGTGACGATTGCCGTGGTGCCGGCCAGGCCGGCGGTGCTCACGGGCTCGTTCATGGTCGTCCTCGCTCTCGCTAGGGAATGTGCGTCCACCAATTGAGAGGCGGCGCGGCGCGCGAATTCATCGCCGGGGAACCGATGAATTTCGGCGGCCCGCCGTCTCTGTACTGGAGTAGCGTTCGGTCGCAGCCCAGACAGGAGAAGCCATGCCGGCGAGGGAGGATTTCATCGCGCAGGCGGCGCCGTTCCGCGCGGAGCTCATCGCGCACTGCTACCGCATGCTCGGGTCGGTGCACGACGCCGAGGACCTGGTTCAGGAGACCTACCTCAACGGCTGGCGTGGCTACCCGGCCTTCGAGGAACGGGCGGCGTTGCGGACGTGGCTGTATCGGATCGCGACGACCGCGTGCCTGCGGGCCCTGCAGAACCGCGCCCGCCGGGTGCTGCCGGCCGGGCTGGGCGACGGATCGATCGACCCGGAGGCCGGCCTCGACGCGACCGACGGTGCGCACGAGTGGCTGGAGCCGATCCCCGACTCGCTGATGGCCACCCCCGAGGACAACGTCACCGCGCGGCAAAGCCTGCGGCTGGCGGTGATGACGGCCCTGCAGGAACTTCCCGCCCGCCAGCGAGCGGTACTCATCCTGCGCGACGTCGTGCAGTTCACCGCCGCCGAGGTGGCCGAGCTGCTCGAAACCACGCCGGCCGCGGTCAACAGCTCGCTGCAGCGGGCGCGTGCCCGCCTCGCGGAGCTCTCCCCCACCGAGGACACCCTGTCCGAGCCCGACGATGCCGCGCGCCGCGAACTGCTCGACCGCTACTGCGCCGCCTTCGAGAACGCCGACATGGCCGCGCTCACCGCGCTGCTGCAAGCGGACGTGAAACTCGAAATGCCGCCCCTGGATGTGTGGTTCACCGGCCGCGACCCCGTGCGGCGATTCCTCGCCGCACGCGCTTTCACCAAGGCCGGGGATATCGCGATGATCCCGACGGCCGCCAACGCGCAACCCGCGGTCGCCGAATACCGCCGCGACGCCGACGGGGCGATGCGCGCCCATTCCATCCACGTCCTCACCGCGGGCGCCGACGGGATCGCCACCATCACCGTCTTCCTCGACCCGGGCCTGTTCAGCACGTTTGGTTTTCCCTCCAGCCGGTAACCTGTCCGCAGGGAAGCGACCGCACCTCCGGTCACCGAAGGAAGGCCGACCCAGCGGAGTCATCGGTGCCGCCGCATGGCCCGCAAATGTGGACAGGCCCCATGCCCCCCAGCATCATTAGGCGCGGTAGACGTAATCGAAGGGTGACTGAGTGAGGATTCCCGGCGTTGCCAGCGTCGTCGCCGGCATGACCGACGGAGCCGCGCAGGTAGTGCGAGCCGGCATCTCCACCGCTGCCGGCGCCGCGGACGCCCTGCAGAATCTGGCCAGCCCGGTCGCCGAACTGGCGGTCCCGGTCGTGCAGTCCATGGCCCAGACCACGGGCCGCGCCATCGGATTGACCGGACCCACCAACGGTTCCGGGCGCGGCGTCACCCCGCCGATCCGGTGGCAGAGCGGGCGGCGGGTGCATCTGGACCTGGATCCGTTGCTGCCTTTCCCCGGCTGGCACGATCACGCCCCCGCCGTGGAGGAGCCGGTCCGCCGAATTCCGGGGGTGGCCGCGGCCCACGTCGAGGGCGCCCTGGGGCGGTTGGTGGTCGAATTCGAGAACGAAGGCGACAACGACGCCGTGC
>NZ_LZJG01000270.1:0-595 GCF_001667785.1 Mycobacterium sp. E3247
TCCGCGGGCTTCGTCATCCGGGCGGCCAGCTCGCGGGCGCGGGAGACGTAGTCGGGGGAGAGGATCTGGCGCAGGTCGGCCACCAGCGACTCGCGCGTGGTTTGGGAAAACGGGCGGGCGACACCGACTTTCAGCCGATCCACCTGGCCCGCCCAGATCTTCTGATCGCTCATGCTCCAAAGGCTCAAGGTGGGTACTCCGGCGCGCAGGCCCGCGGCAGTGGTGCCCGCGCCGCTGTGGTGCACCACCGCCCGGCAAGCGGGAAAGACCGCCCCGTAGTTGACCACCCCTACCACCTTGACGTGCTCGGGAAGTGGCACGTCGCTGAAATCGCTCCAACCGGCGCAAATCAGCGCGCGTTCGCCCAATTCCGCGCAGGCCGCACCGATCATTTCGACCGTGTCGATCGGGGATTCCACCGGCATGCTGCCGAATCCAAAGCAAATCGGCGGCGTTCCCGCGGCTATCCACGACGCCACGTCGTCGTCGGCGCTGGTGGTCAATTCCATCGTCAGGGGGCCGACAAATGGCCGGAGGCCATCCCATTTCGCCCATTCGGCCGCCAGGCCGGGAAAGCAAACCTCGTCATAAGCCT
>NZ_LZJG01000271.1:0-819 GCF_001667785.1 Mycobacterium sp. E3247
ATCGCCGAGACGGTGCGCGATGGCAAGCCGGCCGCCAAGTTCACCCTGGAGGTCTATCCGCGGTACCTGTCGCTGATCCCGTCCAACGTGAACGCCGACATCAAGGCGACCACGGTGTTCGGCGGCAAGTACGTGTCGCTGACCGCGCCGGAAAAGCCCTCCCCGCAACGGATCAGCCCGCACACGGTGATCGACGCGCGGTCGGTGACCACCGAGATCAACACGCTGTTCCAGACGATCGTGTCGATCAACGAGAAGGTGGATCCGGTCAAGCTGAACCTGACGCTGAGCGCGGCCGCGCAGGCGCTGACCGGGCTGGGTGACAAGTTCGGGCAGTCGGTGGTCAACGCGAACGCGATCCTCGATGACGTCAATCCGCAGATGCCGCAGGCGCGTCATGACATCCAGCAGCTGGCCGGGCTGGGTGACACCTACGCCAACGCGGCGCCGGACCTGCTGGACTTCTTGAACAACGCGGTGATCACCTCGCGCACGATCAATGCGCAGCAGAAGGATTTGGACCAGGCGTTGTTGTCGGCGGCCGGGTTCGGCAACACCGGCGCCGACATCTTCAACCGGGGCGGCCCGTATCTGGCGCGCGGGGCCCAAGACCTGGTGCCCAGCGCCCAGCTGCTGGACACCTACAGCCCCGCGATCTTCTGCACGCTGCGCAACTACCACGACGCCGCGCCCCTGACGGGTGCCTCCGAAGGCGGGTTCAACGGCTACTCGCTGAACATGAACACCGAGGCGCTGTCCGGGCTGGGGTTGCTGGCCAACCCGGTGTCGGCGGTGGCCACCCTCGCCAGCCTGGTCGGC
>NZ_LZJG01000272.1:0-1045 GCF_001667785.1 Mycobacterium sp. E3247
GTCGGGTTGATGTGAGAAGAACCTCCAGGTGAGGTGTGGCTTGTCGAAGGCCCATACCGACCCGGAGGTTCTCGTGTCCCACCGTAATGCCCGAACGACATTTCTTGGCCGTCTGCTGATCGTGCAGCGTCACCAGGCCGGTTGGAAACAGGCTCATATCGCCGACGCGATGGGCATCTCACGGAGGTGTGTTGGTGGCTGGATCAGCCGTTATGCCGCTGAAGGCGAGGCGGGTTTGGCGGACCGCTGCTCGCGGCCGCACTCCTCGCCGCGCCGGACCCCGTGGGAAGTCGAGCAGCAAGTGCTGGCGGCTCGCCGTGCACATCGGCGTGGCCAGGACTGGTTAGGGCCCGAGCTGGGTGTCCCGGCCCGCACGGTAGGGCGGATCCTGCGCCGCCACGACGAGCCCTATCTGCGTGACTGCGACCCGATGACCGGGTTAGTGATCAAGGCGTCGAAGACCACCGCGGTGCGCTACGAGCGCGGCCATCCCGGCGAGTTGGTCCACGTCGACGTCAAGAAGTTAGGCCGCATCCCCGACGGCGGCGGGTGGCGCGCCCACGGACGCAGCGAAGAGGTCCGGGGCCGCGGCATCGGCTATGACTACGTGCACTCGATGGTCGACGATCACAGCCGGCTGGCGTATTCGGAAATCTTGCCCGACGAGAAGGGCGCGACGTGTGCAGCCTTCCTCAGGCGAGCTGCTGATTATTTTGCCGCCCATGGCCTTCCGTGCATCGAATGCGTGATCACCGACAACCACTTGAGCTACCGGCGATCCGCCGAGTTCGCCGCCGCCATCGCTGCGTTAGGCGCCAGGCACATCTTCATCAAACCGCACTGCCCCTGGCAAAACGGCAAGGTCGAACGCTTCAACCGCACCCTCCAGATCGAGTGGTCCTACCGCCGGGTCTTCACTTCCAACGCCGAACGCGCCCGCGCGCTTGCGCCCTGGCTCGAGTTCTACAACACTCAACGCCGCCACAGCGCACTCGGCGGACTCCCACCCATCAGCCGCCTGTAACCAACGTCATGGCCGAGTACA
>NZ_LZJG01000273.1:0-9427 GCF_001667785.1 Mycobacterium sp. E3247
AACATCGAGTACTTCCGGCCGACCGGGGAACCCGACGCCGACTACGACACCTACAAGCACCACCTGTAAAGGGCCTACGTATCAAATGAGCGCTCGCAACGTTGCGGTCGTCGGCTTCGCCCACGCCCCACACGTCCGCCGCACCGACGGCACCACCAATGGCGTCGAGATGTTGATGCCGTGCTTCGCCGAGCTCTACGAAGACCTCGGAATCACCAAGGCCGACATCGGCTTCTGGTGCTCGGGGTCGTCTGACTACCTTGCCGGGCGGGCGTTTTCGTTCATCTCGGCGATCGACTCGATCGGCGCCGTCCCGCCGATCAACGAATCACACGTCGAGATGGACGCGGCCTGGGCCCTCTACGAGGCCTACATCAAGCTGCTGACCGGTGAGGTCGACACCGCGCTGGTGTACGGCTTCGGGAAATCCTCGGCCGGGATCCTGCGGCAGATCCTGTCGCGGCAGACCGACCCGTACACCGTGGCGCCGCTGTGGCCCGACTCGGTGTCAATCGCGGGGCTGCAGGCCAGAATCGGGCTCGACACCGGGAAGTGGAGCGAAGAGCAGATGGCGCGTGTCGCCTTCGATTCCTTCGCGAATGCCCGCCGGGTCGACAATGTGGAGGGCTCGATCAGCGTCGCGGAGTTGCTCGAAAGGCCGTTCTTCGCCGAACCGCTGAGGCGCCACGACATCGCGCCGATCACCGACGGCGCCGCCGCCATCGTGCTTGCGGCCGGCGACCGGGCGAAAGAGCTTCGCGAAAACCCCGCCTGGATCACGGGAATCGAGCACCGCATCGAAAGCCCGTCGCTGGGCGCGCGTGACCTCACCGAATCGGCCTCGACCAAGGCGGCGGCTCAGGCGGCCACGGGCGGCAGGACCGACAAGCTCGACGTCGCCGAGATCTGCGCGCCCTTCACCCACCAGCACCTGATCATCGCCGACGCCATCCGGATACCGGGGCCGACCAAGGTCAATCCGTCGGGCGGCGCGCTGGCCGCCAACCCCATGTTCGTCGCCGGCCTCGAGCGTATCGGCTTTGCGGCGCAACACATCTGGAACGGGTCAGCCGAGCGGGTCCTCGCGCACGCCACCAGCGGTCCCGCGTTGCAACAGAACCTGGTCGCGGTCATGGAAGGAATGAACTGATGGCCGGTGCAGGGCCCAACCTCGCCGCGGTACTCGGTACCGGACAAACGAAGTACGTCGCGAAGCGACAAGACGTCTCGATGAACGGCCTGGTGCGCGAGGCGATCGACCGTGCGCTGGCCGACTCGGGCTCCACCTTCGACGACATCGACGCTGTCGTCGTCGGCAAGGCTCCTGATTTCTTCGAGGGCGTCATGATGCCGGAGCTGTTCATGGCGGACGCCATGGGGGCCACCGGCAAGCCGCTGATCCGGGTGCACACCGCGGGTTCGGTCGGCGGGTCCACCGGGGTGGTGGCCGCCAGCCTGGTGCAATCCGGGAAGTACCGGCGCGTCCTGGCGATGGCCTGGGAGAAGCAGTCGGAGTCAAACGCCATGTGGGCGTTGTCGATTCCGGTCCCCTTCATCAAACCGGTCGGCGCCGGCGCGGGCGGGTATTTCGCACCCCACGTGCGGTCGTATATCCGCCGTTCGGGCGCTCCGTTGAACATCGGCGCCATCGTGGCCGTCAAGGATCGGCTCAACGGGGCCCGCAATCCGCTGGCCCATCTTCACCAGCCCGACATCACCGTCGAGAAGGTGATGCAGTCACCGATGCTGTGGGACCCCATCCGCTACGACGAGACCTGCCCGTCGTCCGACGGTGCCGCCGCGGTCGTGATCGGCAATGAAGAGGCGGCCGAAGCCCGTCTGGCACAGGGACAACCGGTGGCCTGGATCCACGCGACCGCGCTGCGCACCGAGCCGCTGCAGTTCGCCGGCCGTGACCAGGTCAGCCCGCAGGCCGGGCGGGACGCGGCCGCCGCCCTGTGGAAGGCGGCCGGGATCACCAGCCCGATCGACGAGATCGACGCCGCCGAGATCTACGTGCCGTTCTCGTGGTTCGAGCCGATGTGGTTGGAAAACCTCGGTTTTGCGCCCGAGGGCGAGGGCTGGAAGCTCACCGAAGCCGGCGAGACGGCGATCGGCGGACGGCTTCCGGTCAATCCTTCCGGCGGTGTGTTGTCGTCGAATCCGATCGGCGCCTCGGGCCTGATCCGGTTCGCCGAGGCGGCCATTCAGGTGATGGGCAAGGGTGGCGATCACCAGGTGCTCAACGCGCGCAAGGCGTTGGGGCACGCCTACGGTGGCGGCTCG
The DNA here is from genome assembly GCF_001667785.1 of Mycobacterium sp. E3247. Classification (NCBI taxonomy): domain Bacteria; kingdom Bacillati; phylum Actinomycetota; class Actinomycetes; order Mycobacteriales; family Mycobacteriaceae; genus Mycobacterium; species Mycobacterium sp. E3247. The sequence goes on from NZ_LZJG01000273.1 coordinate 2,287, forward strand.
CAGTACTACTCCATGTGGGTGGTCGGCGCGGACAAGCCCACGCCGGAAAAAGTTCGCGCGTGACCAGCCGGCGACGATGCAGCGGGGGCACCCCCAGCCGCGAAGCGGCGAGGGGGACGCAGCGATGAGGTGGGGGTACCTCCCGCTTGCGGGGGAGAGCGGCGCCGATGGCTGAGCACCCCGCGCACGAGGCCGGCCGGCGCTCGCGCGAGGCGGTCATCGCCAGGGACAAAGACGCGTGGCTGGCGGTGTTCGCCGACGACGCCATCGTGGAGGACCCGATCGGGCCCTCGGCCTTCGACCCCGAGGGTAAGGGCCATCGGGGTCGCGACGCGATCTCGGCGTTCTGGGACAAGGCCATTGCGCCCACGATCAGGATCGAGTTCGTCTTCCGCGACACCTATCAGTGCGGCAACGAGGAAGCCAATGTCGGGCACATCCTCATCACCCATGGCGACTACCAGGTGACCGCGGAAGGCGTCTTCACGTACAAGGCCAACGACGAGGGCAAGATGACCGCCCTGCGCGCGTACTGGGAGATGGACCGCGCGGCCGCGTCGGCCCGAAAGGTCTAGAGCGGCTCGAGCCCGGCCAGGTGCCGCTGCGCCAGTTCGCGATACGCCTGCGGATTCACCTTGACCCACATCTCCGCGCCCGTTCCGGCAACCGGGCCCTTGATCTGCGCCGGCGCGCCGACCGCCAGCATCCCGGCCGGGATCTGCGTGCCGGCAGTCACCAGCGAGTGGGCCGCGATCAGGCTGCGCGCACCGATCACCGCGCCGTCGAGGACGGTTGCATGGTTGGCGATCAGAGCCTCGGACCCGACGTGCACCCCGTGGATGCAACACATGTGCGCCACTGTGGCGCCGGGGCCGATGTCGACCGGGATGCCGGGCGGCGCGTGCAACACCGACCCGTCCTGCACGTTGGCGCCCTCCCGCACCACGATGGGCCCGTAATCGCCGCGTAGCACGGTGTTGAACCACACCGAGGCGCCGGCCTCGACGACAACGTCGCCGATCAGGGTGGCGGTGGGGGCCACGAACGCGGTGGGATCGACCCGCGGCGCCCGCCCCTCGAAAGCAAACAGCGGCATCGTCTAGATATACCCCGCGCGCGCATGCCCGTCGGGAAAGCCCAGCCAGACTCGCCGTCATTGCGCGCCCCCACCGCAAAACTGTAACGTGTTCTAGTTAGAGGGCTCGCGACTTGGAGGTGACAGGTGAGTACCGACACCAAAGCGGTCGGCATCCGGGAGATCGACCCGGGTGCGCTGCCGACGAGGTATGCGCGCGGCTGGCACTGCCTGGGCGTCGCGAAGGACTTCCAGGACGGTAAGCCGCACTCGGTCGAGGCGTTCGGCACCAAGCTGGTCGTGTTCGCCGACTCTCAGGGGGACCTGAAGGTGCTGGACGGCTACTGCCGGCACATGGGCGGTGACCTGTCAGAGGGCACCATCAAAGGCGACGAGGTGGCCTGCCCGTTCCACGACTGGCGCTGGGGCGGTGACGGCCGCTGCAAGCTGGTGCCGTACGCCAAGCGCACGCCCAAGACGGCGCGCACCCGCTCCTGGACGACCGATGTGCGCGGCGGCCTCCTCTTCGTCTGGCATGACCACGAACAGAATCCGCCGGACCCCGCCGTCCGGATTCCCGATATTCCCGAAGCGGCCAGCGACGAGTGGACCGACTGGCGGTGGAACCGCATCCTCATCGAGGGGTCGAACTGCCGCGACATCATCGACAACGTCACCGACATGGCGCACTTCTTCTACATCCATTTCGGTTTGCCCACCTACTTCAAGAACGTTTTCGAGGGTCACATCGCGTCGCAGTACCTGCACAACGTGGGCCGGCCGGACGTCAACGACCTGGGCACCTCCTACGGCGAAGCGCACCTCGACTCGGAGGCGTCCTACTTCGGGCCGTCGTTCATGATCAACTGGCTGCACAACAGCTACGGGGGCTACAAGGCCGAGTCGATCCTGATCAACTGCCACTACCCGGTGACGCAGAACTCCTTCATGCTGCAGTGGGGAGTCATTGTCGAAAAGCCCAAGGGCATGGACGAAGCGATGACCGACAAGCTGTCGCGGGTGTTCACCGAAGGCGTCAGCAAGGGGTTCCTGCAGGACGTCGAGATCTGGAAGCACAAGACCCGCATCGACAACCCCCTGCTGGTCGAAGAAGATGGCGCCGTCTATCAGTTGCGCCGCTGGTATCAGCAGTTCTATGTCGATGTCGCCGACATCCAGCCGGAAATGGTGGAACGCTTCGAGATCGAAGTGGACACCACGCGCGCCAACGAGTACTGGAACGCCGAGGTCGAAGAGAACCTGAAGGCCAAAGAGACCGAAGACGTTCCCGCGGACCAGCACTGACGCCCATGCCCGACGATCAGCCGGCAGTTCCTGACGTCGATCGGCTCGCTCGGTCGATGTTGTTGCTGCACGGCGACGGCCACGATCACGACGACAAGCCCGCCCGCGACGGCGGCTCTGGATCATGGTCGAAGTCACGGGATTTCAGCAATGATCCGCAACGCGCCGCGGCCGTTGCCGAGGCCAGCCGCGCCGACCGGGAGCGCTACCTCAGCTCGGGGCTGCTGCCGGTGGACTGCCGGTTCTGCCATGTCACGGTCACCGTGCGCAGGCTCGGCCCGGGCCACACCGCGGTGCAGTGGAACACCGAGGCATGGCAGCGCTGCGCGCACTTCACCGAGGTGCGCAACTCCGGTGGTGATACCGCACGCACCCGCTCATGTCCCAAATTGAGCGACAGCATCGAGCATGCCGTCGCCGAAGGGTATCTGGGCGAGCCGGCGTCCGAAGAGGACTGATCTCTACAGCCCGGCGAACCGCTCCTTGACCTCGTCCGCGGTAAGCCCATAGTCGGCCAGCGAGTACTTGTGCTTCGGGGCTCGGGCACCGGTCTGGCTCTCGGCGTGGCTGTCCTCCATGGCCTTTCGGGCCTCATCGGTCAGCGTCAGGCCGAAGTGACCGTACACGTTGGCGACCGTTTTGAGCGGGTCGTCGATCAGATCGCGATAGTCGACATCGTAGAACTGAGCCGGGTTGTACTTGGCGCGTGCGCTATTGAACTGCCGTAGGCCACGCGACCAGGTTTCCATTGCGTCAGCACCGATCTGGGCGCCGGAGAAGGTCGTCGACCAGCCCTCGGCGGTGTGCTGCGCCAACGAACACATCGACGCCATGATCGTTTCCACCGGCCGGTGCGTCTGGATCACCATCGCGTCAGGATAGGTCGCCATCAACGCGTCCAGAGCGAACAGGTGGCTGGGATTTTTGAGGACCCAACGCTTTTCGACGTCGTTGAGCCCGATCAGCTGCAGGTTGCGGCGGTGCCGCTGATAGGACGGCGTCCAGTCCTGCCGCGACAGCCACTGCGAATAGGTTGGCAGGTGCGACAGCGTCTCGTAGGACACCGAATGCACCGACTGTCGCAGTAGCTGCCAGCACTCCTCCAGTTCGTAAGCTGCCATGAAGTGCAGGCCGGTGTAGTCCGGATTCTCCTCATGCGCCTGGTTGAATTGCGCGTTCAGCTGGCTGTACCACGGATTTGAGTCCCAGGTGTCGCGCGGCGGCCGCGGTTGCGGGAACTCGGCCAGCCACAGGTGCAGACCCTGATGAACCGGATCCGCGCCGAGCAGGCGGTGCAAGATCGTGGTGCCGGTGCGCGGCAATCCGGTGACGAAGATCGGCCGTTCGATCGCGACGTCGGCGTGCTGCGGGTACTGCTTCCATGCGGACTCGGAGAACAGCCGGGCGACCAGCGCTCCGCGCAGAAAGAACCGATTCATCTTGCTGCCCAACGGAGTCAAGCCCGCGTCGCGCCGGTAGGACTCCAGCAGCACCCCCAGCGCCTCGCGGTAGTTGTCGTCGTCGACGCCGAAGTCGTCGAGCCCAACGAGCTTGGTGGCCGACGCGTGCATGTCCTCAACGGTGCCGACGTCCGTGCGCTCTGCCATTAGGTGTGGTACTCCCCGCAGTTGACGTCCAAGGTCTGTCCGGTGATGCCGCTGGACAGGTCGCTGGCCAGGAAAAGGATCGCCGAGGCCACCTCGTCCTCGGTGGGCAGGCGCTTCAGGTCGGAATTCGCTGCGGTGGCGGCGTAAATCTGCTCGGCCGTGGTGCCGTACTTGCCGGCTTGGTGGTTGAAGTAGCCCTGCAGAGTGTCGCCCCAGATATATCCGGGCGCAACGGAATTGACCCGGATTCCCTGCTCGCCCAGTTCGGTCGCCAGCGAATGTGACATGGCCAGCAGCGCGGACTTCGCCATCTTGTAGGCGCCGTACTTCGCCTGCGAATGCCGGAGCACCATGGAGTTGACGTTGACGATCGAGCCCTTCGACTCGGCCAGCGCCGACGTGAAGCCCTGGATCAGCCGCAGTGCGCCCAGCGCGCTGAGTTCGATCGCGTCGCGGATGTGCTGAAAGCTGGTGCCCGAGAATGGTTTCAGCGACGGCACCCGGAACGCGTTGTTGATCAGCACGTCGACCTTGCCGTAGGCCTCCATCGTGGCGTCGACGAGGTTACTCACCTGGTCGTCTTCGGTGATGTCGGTGCGCACCGTAATCGCCCGGCCGCCGAGGTCGGCGATCTGCTTGGCGACGTCATCGAGACGCTCCGGGGTGCGGGCGGCCAGCACCAGGTCGGCCCCCTCTCGAGTGCACCGGTGCGCCAGCGTCGTGCCCAGACCGGGGCCGACGCCGCTGATCACCACTACCTTGCCATCGAGCAACTTCGTCATCCCAGCATCCTTGCCTGAATTTGTTGTTGGCGCTGCATAATTCGGGCGCGCCAGTCGTCCTCGGAGATCTTGTTGTGTTCGAAATACGGCAACGCAGCGGCTACCTTGTCGAGGTCGACGAGCTCGACGGTGGGACCGTCGGCCTCGGAGAGCTCACGCGACACGCGCTGCCAGCGGAACTGCAGGAAACCGCGCCGGTGGTTCAGGGTCTCGACCCAGTTGGTCACGCCCGGATTCTGGTCGGCGACCACGATGCGCACCTTGCCGTCCGGATCCGCCTGCGCCTGAGTGTTGTTCAGGGAGGTCTGGTGGTTGATGTAGTCCAGCGAGATGTACCACAGGCTGCCAAGCTGGAAGCCGAGGTAGGGCGCGTCGGAGACCGGGATGGTGATCACCATCGCTTGATCCGGTCGCAGGTCGAAGTGCCCGACCGACGAGTACTGGGTGGCCAGTCCACCCGGGGTCAGGCGTGGCGCCGTCAGGGTATTGACCGGAAGGTCGAGATAGAACCATTGCGGGAATTGCAGCCAGGTTTTCACCCGCTGGACGAGCTGCTTTCCCGCTGTGGCATAACGCTTTTCGATTAACGCGCGAGTCAACGGTGGCGGTGCAGTCCCCGCGGTGTCCGTCCGCGCGATGGCCAGCGTGCCGCGCTGCGCCGCCCAGTCGCCGTACACCTCCCGGATCACCAACTGCCCGGGGCTGGTGGGTGTCACCCGCCATTCGAAGCTGCCGTCGGGGGCGATCTCGAGTTCCCGGTCGTCGAACGCGGCCTGGCTGACCGGCACGAAGTCGTCGGTGTACTCGCCGCCGAGCAGCTGGAAGCTCAGGTCGGTCGTGGTCCCGCGCCGGCCGGTGACGACGTACTCGTGGTTGGCGTGCACCCGAGCGCCGAAGTACAGGGTGTCGGGGTTGTCGAGGCCCATCTTGGTGAACGGCCCGGTGCCCGACTGCAGGAACGGATGGTCGCGGTCGTAATCGACGGCGAGGTGTATGCAGGCCGAGACGCAGCCGGCCAGATACTGCAGCCCTTCGAGCAGGTCGGCTTCGGTCTCGATGAACGGCGCGTCGGCGACGAGCTTCTCGGCTTCGGCGATCGCTTGGGTGAGCGGGCCTGAAAAAGAATCTGTGAACACGCATAGACGCTAGAACGTGTTCTACTTTTTCGTCAATGGCGAACGTTCCCGCGCGTCCGCCACGGCGTTCACCGACGAGGCCGACTCACTAGGGCGCACACTGCTGCGACAGGTCGATCAGGTGCTGCCGGACGTCCGGATGCCGATTCAGGTAGTCCATGACGTTGCCGTTGCCGCCCTCGGCCTGTGACTTCGCCTGCAACTGCTGGTGGAGCGCGGGATGCTGCTTCAGGTACGAGTCGATCGAATTGCCGACGGTCTGATTGCACTGCGGAGCCGCGCCGGCTGTGCCCGCCAAAGGCACCGCGATCACCGCGGCGGCGGTAACGGTTAATAGCCGCCCGGCGAGCAGGCCGTACAGCCCGCGGCGACGGGCGCCGACTGTGTTGGATGTGCTCATGCGCGCCAGGCTACTCCCGGTTCCTTTGCGTCACCTGTGCGCTTCAAGGGTGGCTACGTGGCGGCGGCCGTACCGCTTTCTTGCTCGCGTTTGATTTCGAGTGCGATGTCGATGAGTTGGTCTTCTTGGCCGCCGATGAGTTTGCGTTGGCCGGCGCGGTGGAGGAGTTGGTGGGCGGGTACGCCGTAGCGTTCGGATTGGCGGATGGCGTGTTTGAGGAAGCTGGAGTAGACCCCGGAGTAGCCCATGATCAGGGCGTTGCGGTCGAGTAGGCATTCGGCGGGCATGGCCGGGGCCACGACTTCTTCGGCGGCATCAGCGATGTCGAAGAAGTCGATGCCGGTTTTGACGCCAATCTTGTCGAACACCCCGATCAGCGCCTCGACGGGGGCGTTGCCCGCCCCGGCGCCGAACCGCCGACACGAGCCGTCGATCTGCTTGGCGCCCGCGCGCACGGCCTCCACCGAGTTGGCCACCCCGAGGCCGAGGTTTTCGTGGCCGTGGAAGCCCACCTGGGCGTCGTCGCCGAGCTCGGCGACCAGCGCGGCCACCCGGTCGCGCACCCCTTCGAGGACCAGGGCGCCGGCCGAGTCGACCACGTAGACGCATTGGCAGCCGGCATCAGCCATGATCCGGGCCTGCTGCGCGAGTTTCTCCGGGGAGATGGTGTGGGACATCATCAAGAACCCGACGGTTTCCAGGCCGAGTTCGCGGGCCAGCCCGAAATGCTGGATGGACACATCGGCCTCGGTGCAGTGCGTGGCGATCCGGCAGATCGACCCGCCGTTGTTCTGGGCCTCCTTGATGTCCTCCTTGGTGCCCACCCCGGGCAGCAT
>NZ_LZJG01000274.1:0-22801 GCF_001667785.1 Mycobacterium sp. E3247
CTTGGCGACGGGCTCCAGCTGGTTCAGCACGTCGTCGAGATCCTCGGTGACCAGCCGCTCGTTGCTGTCGGCGTCCTGGATGATGATCGCGTCCAGGCCGTAGCGGGCGGCGCGCCACTTGTTCTCCTGGTTGTGCCAGGGCGGCATGGTCGGCAACGTCTCGTCGGCCTCCAGCCTGCGGTCCAGGTCGACCACCAGGCAATGCGTCAACGCGACCAGCGCGCCCAGCTCGCGCAGGTTGGACACGCCGTCGCACACCCGCACCTCGATTGTGCCCAGGTGCGGCGAAGGCCTGATGTCCCAACGGACTTCGTCGACGTGATCGATGATGCCGGTCTTCTTCTGGTCGTAGACGAACCCCTCGAACTCCGCCCAGGTCTGGAACTGGAACGGCAGGCCGGCGGTGGGCAACTGCTGGAACATCATCGCGCGGTTGCTGGCATAGCCGGTGTCCACACCGGTCCACCACGGCGAGGACGCCGACAGCGCCAACAGGTGCGGGTAGTACTTCAGCAGCGACGTCATGATCGGCATCACCTTGTGCGCCGAGGAGATTCCGACGTGCACGTGCACGCCCCAGATCAACATCTGCCGCCCCCACCACTGGGTGCGTTTGATCAGTTCGGCGTAGCGGGGCGCGTCGGTGAGCTTCTGGGTCGACCACTGCGCGAAGGGGTGGGCGCCGGCGCTCAACAGCTCCATGCCCCGGTCCCGGACGATCCGGTGTGCGGGTCCCAGGGTCTCCCGCAGATCCTCCATCGCCTCCCCGGTGGAATTGCACACCCCGCTGACCACTTCGACCGTGTTGCGCAGCAACTCCTTGTGCACGCGCGGGTTTTCGCCGATCTCGGCGATCACCGCCGTGGCTTCGTTGCTCAGGTCACGGGTCTGCGCGTCGACGAGCGCGAACTCCCACTCCACCCCCAGGGTCGGCCGCGGTGAACGGGCGAAATCGATGCGCGCGTTCTGCCTGTTAGCCGGCACCGATCACACCGCACGCGACCCGCTTGCCGGCGTCACCGGTGCTCATTGTCGTCTGGTCGGGCCCCGGGGTGCCGTTACTCTGGTTGTACCGCTCCGGCGGGATGTTGGCGAAGTTGTCGGCGCCCGCATGAATGATGATCGCGGTCTTTTCGCCGGTGAGCAGGTCGTCCATGGCGAACGCGTCCGTGGTGGTCATCAACACCCCGGACCCGTCCTTGCGTACCTGCAACGAGGTCAGGTCGCCGCTGGCGGGTTCGGCGGTGTGGCCGGGCGTTTGGAAGTGCCCTCCGGCGGACAGGAAATCTCCGGGCGCGCCGCCGGTGGGGGCGACGGAATTGGGCTCACACTTTCCGGTCTTGTGGATGTGCACCCCGTGGAATCCCGGCGTCAGCACCCCGTTGCCCGTCGTCTCGATGGTCACGGTGGCGTAGCCGTTGTTGAACTGGAACGTCGCGGTCGCGACCTCGGTACCGTCGGGCGCCTTCAGGTGGGTGGTGATGTTCTTGCCCGCCGCGGCGGCGACGGGTCCGCCCTCCGGTATCGGGGTTCCGGTCGGTGCCGGCGATCCGGTCCAGACGGCCGGCGTGGTGCCCGGTGAGGTCGAGGCGTGCTGAGGCGATGAGCACGCCCCCAGCAGCGCGGCGCACGTGGCTGCGGAGAGCGCGGAAACGGTGACGGCGGCAGTGCGGTGACCAGCAAACGGAGGCATAGCGGAAGCCTAGCCGCTCAAGCCTCAGCCCGTAACGAGCACGATGACGCCCGGCGGTTGGCCGGCCAGCGCGGGGATGCGCGGTTCGACCGGCGCGCCCAGGCTCTTGCCGACCGCATCGGCGGTCGCGTGCTCGTCGTCGGCGTCGGTGTAATAAACCGTGGTGGCCGACACGTCGGGCACGGTCATGTTGTCGACCTTGGTGACGTTGAAACCGGCGGTGGTGAGCTGGTCCTTGGTGCGGGCGCCGACGCCCTCTTTCGTCGAGATGTTGTAGACCTGCACCTCGGCGTGGTTCCCCGCGGGCTTAGCGCTCGTCGACGTGGGCGACGCGCTGGTGCTGGTGGACGTGGAGGCCGCCGACGCCGAGTCGTCCTCGGAGCTGCCGGACGAGCCCAGCGCCTGCCAGCCGAGCAACAGGAAAATGACCCCCAGGAACAACAGCACCATCACCATCGCCCGCAGGGGAAGCCCGGTGGAGTCGGGGACTCGCTCTTTCATCGAGCCCACTGTAGCGAGTCAGGTCACCTCGAAGCCCAGGCGCCGCGCCGCCCGCGCCTTCTGGCGGCTCGCCCGCAGCCGCCGCAACCGCTTCACCAGCATCGGGTCGGCGGCCAGCGCCTCGGGGCGGTCGACGAGTGCGTTGAGCACCTGGTAGTAGCGCGTCGCCGACATCGAGAACAACTCTTTGATGGCTTCTTCTTTTACGCCCGCAAATTTCCACCACTGACGTTCGAAGGCGAGGATGTCGTGTTCGCGGCGGGTGAGCCCATCTGCGATCTCGGCATCGTCCCCCGATCGATTTGCCCGCGCCATGGCGCTGTCCATATAGCTTCCCCTGGACCCTTCCGGCGAATTCTCAGCTGCTCTAATGACTTGACTTACCTAAGGGCGTGTTTCGGCGAATATTGAACCACGGCCCAAACCCTCAAGCCGTCATCCAGACCCGCGAGTCGGCCGATTGGCTCAGATTGCCCGCACCGGCGATCGCCGGCCCGGACGCGCACGCGCGTGCGGTAGCTTAGCCGACCATGGCAGTCGTACCGATCCGGATCGTCGGCGATCCGGTCTTGCACACCCCGACGCAGCCGGTGCCCGTCGGCGCCGACGGTTCCCTGCCGGCCGACCTGCCGAAGCTGATCGCCGACATGTACGACACCATGGACGCCGCGCACGGAGTCGGCCTGGCCGCCAACCAGATCGGGGTCGGCCTGCGGGTCTTCGTCTACGACTGCGCCGACGACCGCGGCCGGACCGACCGCCGGCGCGGCGTGGTCGTCAACCCGGTGCTGGAGACCTCCGAGGTGCCCGAGACCATGCCCGATCCCGACGCCGACGACGAGGGTTGCCTCTCGGTCCCGGGCGAGTCCTTCCCCACCGGCCGCGCCACCTGGGCGCGGGTCACGGGTCTGGACGCCGACGGCCGCCCGGTCGAACTCGAGGGCACCGGCCTGTTCGCGCGCATGCTGCAACACGAGACCGGCCACCTGGACGGGTTTTTGTACCTGGACCGTCTCGTCGGCCGCCACGCGCGCAGCGCCAAGCGCGCCGTCAAGGCACACGGGTGGGGCGTTCCCGGCCTGTCCTGGCTGCCCGGTGAAGGGCCGGACCCGTTCGGTCACTGATGTTCTCGTGGCCGGAACCGGGCACCCGGGTGACGCTTCGCTACCGGCGCCCGGAAGGCTCGGTCCCCCCGCTGACCGATGCGGTCGGACACCTGCTGGCGGTCGGGCCGTCGGTGCGGGTGCGCACCAAGAGCGGCGCGGTCGTGGAGGTGGCGGCCGGAGACGTGGTCGCGCTGCGGGTGCTGACGGACGCGCCGGTCCGCACGTCCGAGATCCGGGCTCTCGAGCGCGCGGCCGCCGCCGCGTTGCCCGGCGCGGAACGGGTCTGGCTCGAGGGCTGGCTGCTGCGCGCCGGAGGTGGCGTCGATTACGCGGTGCCGCTTGATGTTTCGGCGCACGGCCGTACCATCGCGGCGATCGCTGACTGGTATGAGCGGCGGGGCCTGGCGCCGCGGCTGTGCGTTCCGGATCGCTTGTTGCCGACGCCGCCGGGGCTGAACGCCGAACACACGGAACGCGTTTGGGTGCGCGACCTGCCGGCCTCGGCGCCATCCGAACCCGACCCCGACGGCACGCGCTGGGCCGGCCTGTCGGTGACCGGCCCCGCCGACGACCCGGCCACCGCGGCCGCGTGCGAAGCGCTAATGGCCCGGGCGGCGGCGCGCGGCGCGACTCGCGGGTACCTGGTCCTGCCCGGCACCGACGCCGGCATGATGGCGCTCGCCGAGGCGCTGGGCTTCCGCGCGCACCATCGCCGCCGCTATTTCCCGGCCCGCTCGCCGGCCTGGGATACCGTCTAGCGATGATCGATGGCGGCGACGCGCAGCGCCCGGCCTCGCCGCGCTCGCGATCGCCGCTGCGGCTGGCCACCTGGAACGTGAACTCGATTCGCAGCCGCCTGCCCCGCGTCCTCGACTGGCTGGCCCGCGCGGACGTCGACGTGCTGGCCATGCAGGAGACCAAGTGCTCCGACAGCCAATTCCCCACCCTGCCGTTCTTCGAACTCGGCTACGAGGTGGCGCATGTCGGCTTCAACCAATGGAACGGCGTGGCGATCGCCTCCCGCGTGGGCCTCGACGACCTACAGATCGGCTTCGACGGCCAGCCCAGCTGGACCAGTAAGCCGGAGGTGGCCGCGACGGCCGAGGCCCGCGCGCTCGGCGCCACCTGCGACGGGGTCCGGGTCTGGAGCCTTTACGTGCCCAACGGCCGCGCGGTGGGCGACCCGCATTACTTCTACAAGTTGGAATGGCTTGCCGCGCTGCGTGATACGGCGGCGGGGTGGTTGCGCGACGATCCCACGGCCCAGATCGCGCTGGCCGGCGACTGGAACATCGCCCCGACGGACGACGACGTGTGGAGCACCGAATTCTATGCCGGCGCCACCCACGTCTCCGAGCCGGAGCGCCGCGCGTTCGGCGCCATCGTCGACGCCCAATTCACCGACGTGGTACGGCCTTTCGCGCCCGGACCGGGCGTGTACACCTACTGGGACTACACCCAGTTGCGCTTCCCGAAGCGCCAGGGCATGCGCATCGACTTCATCCTCGCCTCCCCGGAATTGGCCGAGCGCGTCACGGACGCCCAGATCGTCCGCGACGAGCGCAAGGGCAAGGCCGCCAGCGACCACGCACCGGTGCTGATCGATATAAGGCGGGCCTAATTCGCTTTCACCGAGATCGCACCGCAAGCACGATCAGGTTAAGCTCAAGCAAATTAAATGCGGCCACTCGTTGTCTGCCGGTTTCCAAAGTGGCAGGCTTTGTTTTGTTAGAAGCAGATACAATGTTTTTTTGCTGTTAACGATGCGTTCAAGCGGGTACACCTCGCCGGTGACGCGGGTTTCGCGGCAAGGGCAGAAAGCCAGGGAGTCAGCATGAGTGTCATCGGCGGAGCGGTCCGGGGCGTGGGTCAGGCGGTGAGTCGCGTGGCGACCACGACGACCGCGGCCGCCGGCGCGGTGGGTGGCGCGGCGGTCAACGGGGTCATCGGGGGCGTCGCCGGCGCCGCCGAGGGCATCAAGAAGGGCATGAGCAGCGGCAGCCACTCCGCGCCCGCGGCCGCGGTGGCGTTCGGCGCCCTGGGCGTCGCGGGACTGGTGGAGTGGCCGGTGCTGCTGGCGGTCGGCGGCAGCGCCCTGCTGCTGCAGCGACTGAGCCGCAAGCAGGAACCGGCGAAGTCGACGAAGGCCAGCCTCAAGGCGGTCCCGGTGGAACCGGCGGCACCGAAGGCCGCGCCGCAAAAAGCGGCCAGCAAATCGACCGCCAAGAAGGCCGCCGGGCGTCGGGCCGGCAGCGCCGAGTTGCGTAGCACCAACTAAATCGGACTATCCGACAACGCTTTGGCCATTGCGACGGCAATACGACAATCTCTGCCGTTGCGCGTCGTCGCGACCGGCATCCAGGCGACCACCTCGCTGGTCGAGTCCGGCATCACCATCGCCGCGATTCCGCTTCGCGAAGGCGCGCGGGCGATCACGGGCGAGCTGCCCGGGGGCACGCCGGCAATACTGAGCCGACGGTGTTGGCGCGGCCGGGACCGCGCCTGGATCGAGGTACGCGGGCTCGACGGCGCCTCGAAAGACGATTCGGCCGAAGAACTCGGACGCACGGTCCTGGACGCGGTGCTGGCCCAACCCGGTGTGGCGTCGGCCGCCCTGAACTACCCGCTGTCGCGAGTGGTGATCACGATCGGCGACGCGGACACCTCGCTGCGCGACCTCTGCCGCGCCGTCGACGGCGCCGAGAGGCGTTGCGCGCCAAGGACGACCGCCAAGCCGTCGGCGCCCCGGACGAGCCTGCCGGGCGACGGCGTGGTGCTGGCCACCCGCGCCGCGACCGCGGCCGCCAGCGCGGCCGGGCTGGGCATAGCGCTCACCGGCCGGGCGCTGCGCTGGCCGCGTATGCCCATCGGCGTCCTGGCGGGCGTGGTGGCCCTCGACTACCAGCCGTGGCTGCGCCGCCTGCTGGAGGACCGCATCGGCCGCCCCGCGACCGACACCGTGCTGGCGCTGGCGGTGACGGCCGCGGAAACCGTCACCCTGTCCCCCGCGTCGTTGTCGGTCGGCCTGCTGATGCAGTCGCTCAAAGCGGCCGAATGCCGCGCGGAGGCCCGCGCCTGGGTCCGCCACGAGCCACAACTGGCCGGCCACGCCGATCAGCCGCACACCGACCCGTCGGCGCGGTCGAAGCCCCCGCGCGGCCGGCCGGCCGACCATTTCGGAAATCGATTCGCGCTCGTCCAGGCGGTCAGCGCCGGGATCGTCGGCGCCACCACCCGCAACCTGCACCAGGCGGCCCTGGCCGTCCTGGTGACCACCCCGGCGGCCAACCGGACCACGCCGGAGGCCTTCGCCGCCGCGCTCGGGCAGGGGCTGGCCGAGCGGCACGCGGTGCTGTCGTTGCGCCCGGAGGCGCTGCGCCGCCTGGACCGGGTGGACGCGATCGTCATCGACCCGCGGGTGTTGTGCACCCGCGGCCTGCGGGTGCAGATCATCCGCGGCGCAAAGGAAGCCGAGCTGCCCGCAGCGTGGTCGCGCGCCCAGCTGATGCTGGAAAACCAGCGCTTGAGCCCCGGCTGGCACCCGGTGCCGGGAATATCGGCCAGTAAGCCGAATGGCGAAGTGGAGGCGCTCTTCTGCTTCACGCACGACCCGCTGGCGTCGGCCGTCGTCGCCGAGGCGCACCGGACGAAGGCCGAGCTGGTCTCAGTCGAGGACGATTCACTGGGCGAACTGCGCCCCGCGTTCGACGACATCAGGCCGCTGGAGCGGGGGTCGGTCGACGACGCGCTGGCCCACGCCGTCGCGGATCTGCAGGCGGCGGGCCGCACGGTCGCCGTGCTGTCATCGGCCGGGGCGCAAGCGGTTTGGTCGGCCGACGTGGCGCTGGGCATGCTGCCCGAGCCCGGGGACGGCCCGCCGCCGTGGTACGCAGACCTGCTGCTGCCCGACCTGGCGGCGGCCTGGCGGGTGCTGCGCGCGCTGCCGGCGGCGCGGGCTGCCGCCCAACGCGGCGTCGGGATCTCCGCCGGCGCAACGGCGATGGGCTCGCTGCTGATGATCCCCGGCGTCCGCGGCATCGGGCGCGGGCCGGTGACCAGCGGGGCGGCGGCCGGTGCGTTGTCCGGATATCTGCTGGCGCGCGGCATCATCCGGGCGGATGCCCCGCGCCCGGCTCCCGTTCAGGAGTGGCACGCGATGGCGGTCGAGCATGTCCGCCGGGCGCTGCCGCCGCCCGATTCCGAGCCCGCCGGCGATCCCGGGCGGCTCGCGCTGGCCACCCTGGGCGCGGCGCAGCCCCAAACCCGCACGCACGCCGTGCTGCAGTTCCTGGGCGCCGTGCGCGCCGAGTTGACCGACCCGCTGACGCCCGTGCTCGCGCTCGGATCGGCAGCCAGCGCCGTGCTCGGCTCGCCGGTCGACGGCGTCCTGGTCTTCTCGGTGCTGACCGGGAACTCCATGCTCGCGGCCAGCCAGCGGCTGCGAGCCGAAAACCGGCTGAACCATCTACTCGCACAACAGATCCCACCGGCCCGCAAGGTCCTCTCCGACGGGGAGGGTGAGCGGGCGTACGCCGACGTCATCGCGGCGCAGCTGCAGCCCGGCGACGTCATCGAGGTGCGCACCCACGAGGTGGTGCCCGCCGACGCCCGGATCGTCGAGGAGGTCGACGTCGAGGTCGACGAGTCGACGCTGACCGGTGAGTCGCTGTCGGTGGAGAAGCAGGTCGAGCCGACACCCGGCGCCGCGCTCGCCGAACGCCGCTGCATGCTGTACGCCGGGACGACCGTGGTGGCGGGCACCGCGGTGGCGGTGGTGACCGCGGTCGGGGCCGACACCCAGGAACGCCGCGCCGCCGAGCTGGTCTCCGGCGACCTCTCCTCGGACGTCGGCCTGCAGCACCAGCTCAGCCAGCTCACCAACCGCGCCTTCCCGGTCAGCATGACCGGCGGCGCGCTGGTCGGCGCGCTGGGGCTGCTGCGGGGCTCGGTCCTGCGCCAGGCCGTCGCGAGCGGGATCGCCATCGCCGTCGCGGCGGTGCCCGAAGGCATGCCGTTGGTGGCGACCCTGGCGCAAGCCGCGTCCGCGCGGCGGCTGACCAGGTTCGGCGCGCTGGTCCGCGTGCCGCGTTCGGTGGAGGCGCTCGGCCGCATCGACGTGGTCTGCTTCGACAAGACCGGCACACTGAGCCAGAACCGGCTGCGCGTCACCGAAGTCGTTGCGGTGTCGGGCACTTCGCGTGAGGAGGTGCTGCGCTGCGCCGCGCACGCCGCGCCGCCGTCCAACGGCGACCCGCACGTGCACGCCACCGACGTCGCCATCGTCGAGGCCGCCTCAGCGGTAAACGGCCACAACTCGGCCACGCCCGTCGCGCACCTGCCGTTCCGCTCCGGCCGGTCGTTCTCCGCCTCGGTGACGGAAACCGAGCTGGCCGTCAAGGGTGCCCCCGAGGTGGTGTTGGCCGCCTGCGACGGCGTCAGCCCCGAAATGGAGGAGACGGTCGCGAGGATGGCCGGCGGCGGCCTGCGGGTGATCGCGGTGGCGCGCCGACAGCTGAGCCCCGCCCAGGCGCGGGCCATCCGGCACGAGCCCGACGACATCGCCGACTTCGCCCGCGAGGGGCTGACCCTCACCGGGTTCCTGGGTTTGTCCGACACCCCCCGCGCCGAGGCGGCCGGGCTGCTGGCGGATCTGCGCAGGCTTTCGGTGGGCGTCAAGCTGATCACCGGCGACCATCCGATCACCGCGAAGGCCATCGCCGAGGAACTCGGGATGAGCGTGACCGCCGGACAGGTGATCAGCGGCGCGGAATGGGACGCGTTGTCGCGCAAGGATCAGGAGCGCGTCGTGACCGAGCGGGTGATCTTCGCCCGGATGACGCCGGAGAACAAGGTGCAGGTCGTTCAGACGCTCGAGAGCGCGGGCGTGCGCACCGCGATGGTCGGCGACGGCGCGAACGACGCGGCGGCCATCCGGGCCGCCACGGTCGGCATCGGCGTCGTTGCCGGGGGCAGCGACCCGGCGCACATGGCGGCCGATGTGGTGCTGGTCGATGCCCGCATCGAGGGCCTGCGCAACGCGATCGAAGAGGGCCGCCAACTCTGGCAGCGGGTGCAGGCGGCCGTGTCGGTGCTGCTGGGCGGCAATGCCGGCGAGGTGTTGTTCGCGATCATCGGCAGCGCGATCACCGGGACCTCGCCGTTGAACACGCGGCAGCTGCTGTTGGTGAACATGATGACCGACGCGCTGCCGGCGGCGGCCCTGGCGGTGAGCAAGCCCAGCGGCCCGGTCGACCCGGGCATCCGGGGACCGGACCAGCCCGCGCTATGGCGCGCGGTCGCGATCCGCGGCGTCACAACGGCCGCCGCGACGACGGCGGCGTGGGCGATGGGCAGCGTCACCGGTCGCCCGCAGCGCGCCTCCACCGTCGCGCTGGTCGCCCTGGTGGGCGCCGAGCTGGGTCAGACGCTGCTGGATTCGCATGCCCCGTTGGTGGTCTTGACCGCGGTGGGCTCGCTCGCGGCGATGGGGACGTTGATCAGCATCCCGGTCGTCAGCCAACTGCTGGGATGCACACCGCTGGGTCCACTCGGCTGGGCGCAGGGGCTGGGATCCGCCGCTGCGGCGACCGTCGCGATCGGGATTGCGAATCGTGCGCTGACGGGTCCGGACAAATCCGGCGCCGCCCCCGCCCCGGTGGGTGAACCTCGACGACCCCGACCCGCCACAGCAGCGCATAGAGTTCCAGTAACGGCACCTTCAGCACCAGAGCAATAGATGAAACCAGCGGATCGCCCCCGGTGTCTGTCATCGTCGACATAGGTCCGACGGTGGTCGGAGCACCCGGCGACTCGGCAAACCCTTCGTTACTGAAAGGCAAATGATGGCGGAAAAGAAGTCGCGCAGGGGGACATCGCAACGCGAGGCCGTGCAGAGGATCCGCGAGGGCGAAACCTTCCACGTGAACCTTCCGGTGCTCGGGCAGATGGAGATTCCCCGGCCCGAACAGCTGGCCTACTTCGGGGGCCTGGCCGCCCTGGCGGCGCTCGAACTCATCGACTGGCCGGTGGCCGTCGTCATCGCCGCCGGACACCTGCTGGCCAGCAATCACCACAACAAGCTCTTAGAGGAGCTCGGCGAGGCCATGGAAGAGGCCTAGCAAAAATTAGGCCGTCCCGAGGGCCCGGTCGAACCGCATCGTGACCCGGGTGCCCCCAGGCGTGCGAAGGGTGTCGACGTGGTCGGCCAGCCCGCCGATCAGGGAAAGACCCCGGCCACGGCGCCGGCTGCGCAGGCTGGCCGAGGAATCGCCGGCCCACCGGCCGGTGTCGCTGATCGTGACGGCGACCGTCCGCTGGTGCACGAAGGCCTCCAGGGAGACGGTCCGGCGGGACTCGCCGTCACTGCCGTGCTCGATCGCGTTGGTCACGGCTTCCCCGGTCGCCAGCAGGATGTCCAGTTCACGCTTCGGGACGACGCCGACCCGGGACAGCCAGGCGCGCAGCCGTTCCCGCACGACGGGAATCTGACCCGCCGCGGCCGTCACCACGGTGGCGAAGCTGCGTGCGGCTTCATGGCTCGGGCGCAGCGCCAGCACGACGACGTCGTCGCGGTAGCCGTCGGGGGGCGCCATCCGGGACAGCAGCTCGGCGCAGACGGACTCGACCGGCAGGTCGGCGCATTCGGCGGCCGCGGCCTTGAGCCGGGCCAGGCCGTCGTCGAGCGTCTCGCCGGCGCGCTCGATGAGTCCGTCGGTGTAGAGCAGGATCAGGCTTCCCGGCGGCATGTTCGACGTCGCGGTGGCGTCGGACGGATAGCTTTGCGCATCGTGTTCCTTGATGGCGACCGGCAGCCGCCGGCCGGCCGTCAGGAACACCGCCTGGTGGTCGGGCAGGACCAGCAGCGGGTAGGGATGGCCGGCGCAGCTGTAATTGACGGTGGCGCACCCGGTGTCCGGCTCGGTCGCGATCAGCGCGTAGGCCACCGTCGCGCAGCGCGCCCCCGCGACGCTGGCCCCGTACCGGTCCAGCGCGCCCAGCACCGCGCCCGGCTGGCCCGCGGTCAGGGCAGAGGCCGCCACCGCGGCGCGCAGCCGGCTCATCACGATCGCCGCGGGCAGGCCGTGGCCGACGACGTCGCCCACCGATATCCCGAGTCGGCTGCCGCGGTCCAGCGGGGTGACCGAATACCAGTCGCCGCCGACCCGCATCGCCTCTCCGGCCGGCTGGTACACGGCCGCCACCACGGCGGCCGTCGAGGCCCGGTCCAGATCCAGCAGGTGCTCTTGGAAGTCGACGGCGATGCGGTGTTCGCGCTCCATCACGCGGACCCGGTCCAGGGCCGACGACGTCAATTCGGCCACGCGGCTGAACGCGTCGAGTTCGGCGGCGTCGAACCGGCGGGGCGCGGGCCACAGCAGGGCCAGCACCCCGACGACGCGGCCCGAGTGGTCCCGCAAGGGCTGGGCGACGCAGGCGCGAACGCTGTCGGCGGTGTCCTGGACCGCGTGCTCGTAGCGCGGTGGCAGGTCGAGCGTGTCGGGGATGACCATCGGCTCGCCGGTGCGCACGACGTCGGCCCCCACCACCGGGGAGTCGAGCTCGGTGACGTGGTAGCGGTCACGCAGTTCTCCGGGCAGGTGGCCGGCGTACTCGAACCGGATGTGGCGATCGCCGTCGAGGACGCCGATCGTGACGGTGGCGGCGTCGGCCGAGCCGAACGGGGATTCCAGCAGGGCGTCCATGATGCCGGCGACCGAGTCGGTGGCCTGCAGCGCCGAGTCGAGGTGCACCAGGTCCGAGGCCGCGGCGCGACGCTGGCGGTCGCGTTCGCGGGCCGCCGCGGACAGCCGCGACTTCAGCCGGTCGACCAGCTCCCGGGAGCGGAACGGCTTGGGCAGATAGTCGTCGGCCCCACCGGCGTAGCCCTCGTCGACCGCCTCGGCCCCGGCCCGCGCGGACAGCATGAGCACGGGCGTGGCCGCCAGTTCCGGGTCGGCGCGGATGGCCGCCACCAGCCCAAAACCGTCGATGCCCGGCATCATGACATCGGTGACGACCGCGTCGGGGCGCAGCTTTCGGGTCGCCGCGAGCGCCGACCTGCCGTCCGCGGCGAGGACTGTCTCCCAATGGGCCGACAGCACCCGGTCGAGATGGCCTCGCATGTCGGCGTTGTCGTCGGCGATCAACACCAGCGGCCGCCGCCTGTCGGGTGCGGCCGCCGGGCCCTCGCGGTGGTCGACCGGCGTCAGCCATTGCCGGGCCTCCGCCACGTACGGGTTGCTCTCGTCCAGCAACCCGGCGGGTGACTGGCCGGCCGCCATGCCGACGGATTGCGGCAGCCGGATGGTCACCGTCGTCCCGCGGTCCAATTCGCTGGCGATGCTTACGGTTCCGCTGTGCAGCTCGACGAGCCCGCGCACCAGCGAGAGCCCGATCCCGGTGCCCTCGACGCTGCGGCCGCGGAAGTTGTCGGCGCGGTAGAAGCGGTCGAACAGGCGGCCCAGGTCCTCGGCGGCGATCCCCACCCCGGTGTCGCGCATGGTGACGACGCAGTGGCCCGATTGGGCGCGCACACTGACCGAAATCGAGCCCCGCAGTGTGTATTTCACCGCGTTCGACAGCAGGTTGAGGATGATCGTCTCCCACATGCCCGGGTCGACATCGGCCAGCACGGGCGCGCAGTCCACGACGAGCTCGAGCCCCGCCCGATGGCAGAGCTCGGTGAAGGACGCCGCTATGTGGGCGGTCAGCGCCCCCACATCGGTACACGCCAACTTCGCGTTCCCGCGGCCCGCTTCGATCCGGGAGAAGTCGAGCAACGAGTCGACCAGGCGCTGCAGGCGCCGCGCGTTGCGGCCCGCCGTGCCAAGCCGATCCGCCAGCACGCTTCCCGACGCCGCCTCGGACAGCGCATCGTCGAGCGGCCCGAGCAGCAGCGTCAGCGGGGTGCGGAACTCGTGGCTGACGTTGGTCAGGAACGCCGTCTTCGCCCGGTCCAATTCGGCCAGCGCGTCGGCCCGCTGCCGTTGCTGGTCGTAGGAGACCGCGGAGGCGAACGCCGCGGACAGCTGATCGGCGAGTAACTGGCAGAAGCCGCGATACATCGCATCGAGGGGCCGCCGCGGACTGACCCCGATCACCAACGCCCCGCCGCCCGAGGCCTCTCCGAGCGGCAATACCAGCGCCTGGCGGGGACACGCCTCACCGAAAAGCTCTGTGATGCCCGGGATTACGTCCTCGAGCCGGTCGATCACGCGCGCCGCCCGGTCGCGTGGGGTCTCGTCCCCACCTATGAGCCCGGCCAGCGAACCGGGCAGCACCGAGGCAATCGCGGGGGTGGCCCCGCGCAGCGTGCTGGCGCGCGACCCGTCCGCGGCGTCCGCTACGTAGACGGCGATGAAGGGCAGGTCCAGGGGCTGCCCGCTGCAGACGGCGACGGCGCTGCCGACCGCGTCGTCGATGGTGTGCGCGTCCATCACGGCGGTCGCCACGGAGTTGAGCACGTGCAGGCGCCGCTCGCTCAGCACCCGGTCGGTGGTTTCGATCACCGCGCAGAAGACGGCGGTCACCGCACCCTCGCCGCCGATGATGGGGCTGTAGGTGAAGGTGAAGTACCGCTCCTGCGACCGGCCGCCGGTCATCAGCGGCAACATCAGGTCGTCGGACCACGTCGCGACGCCGGTGTCGATCACGCTGGTCAGCATCGGCGAGATCTGGGGCCAGATCTCCCACCACACCTGCTGCGCCGGGCAGCCCAGCGCGGCCGGATGCTTGTCCGCCAGGATCTGGGCGTAGGCGTCGTTGTACATCAGGAACAGATCCCGGGGCCCCAGCCAGAGCACGATGGGGAACCGCGAGGTCAAAGCGACGGCCACCGCCACCCGCACCTCGGCCGGCCAGTCCCGCGGCGAGCCCAATGGATGGGCGTCCCAGTCGAATTCGGCGAACCGGCGACCCACCTCGCCGCCCAAATCGACCGCAGCCGCCAAATCGGCCGGCAGCGCCGGGTTCATTGCCTTCGCTTGCGTTGCAGAGCCTCGGAAAGGGTGGGGTAGATGTCGAAGATGCGATCGAGTTCGGTCACCTCGATGGGGCGCAGCACTTGGTCGTGGTCCGCGACCAGGCGGACCGCCGTCCCGGCTTCCTTCCCTGCGTCGTGACACTCGAGCACGGCGTTCAACGCCGCGCTGCCGAAGAAGTCGACCGCCTGCAGGTCGACGACGACCAGCCGGGACGGATGGGGCTCGGCCAGCTTGAGCGCGGCGGTCAGGTGAGCGGTTACCTCATCGACGGTACTGGAGTCCACACCGCCCTTAACGCGCACGACCACAGCGTCCTCGAGTGCCTCGTGTTCCACCGCCAACACCTTCAACGCCTTTCGCCGCTCTTCGGGTCGCGCGGCATGCGCCGCCCCAGAGTGTCTAGAAACACTAACGGTTTGCGGGTTGCCGCGTTCGCGTATTCCTCTGGTTACCCAGCGGCCTCTGCGGATATCCGTTCGTGCACCGTGAGCAGCAGGTGATCAAACTGACTCTGCAGGGCGGCGGTCGAACCCTCCAGCGTTGCCACCTCGGCGAGCAGTTGCCTGGCCAGCGCCCGCAGCTTCACATTGGTCTCCTGCGACCGCCATTGCAGCACCCGAAACGCCTGCTCGGCGCTGACCCGGTAGACGTACATCAGCACGCCCTTGGCCTGTTCTATGGCCGCGCGGCTTTCGAAGAGGTCGGGGAGCGCCTCGTCGAGCACCTCCTGCCGGGCCTCGTCGAAGGTGTTGGCGAGGTCGATGTAATACCCGGCGGTGCCCACCACCGCGCCCGACTCATCGAGCATGCGGTCGGCGACGACGATCGCGTCGTGCACCTGGCCGGCCGTGTCGATGAACCGGTGCCGACTGGAGAAGGACTCCGCCGACTGCAGGGCGTAGTCGAGCACCTCCTGAACGTGCGCGCGGTCGTCGGGGTGCTTGTGCGACAGCAACAACTTCGTCGTCGGCTTGACGGTGCCCGGTTCGTAGCCGTGCATCCTGGCCACCTCGTCGGACCACTCCCAGCGCTCACCGATGAACCAGAAGCGGAAGGTTCCCACGTTGAGGTACCGGCCGACCGCCTCGACCGGGCTCGGCTGTTGGCCTCGGGGCCCGGCCGGTGGGGTCCCGGCCGCTCCCCCTTGCTCTTGCACGTTTGCATCCTCGCACTCGGGGGATACCACCGGCTACCGCCCTGGCCAAAAGGCCCGTCCACATGTCAGGCCGTCCGGGGTGGGGGTAACGTCGCGTGCGGACCATCCACAACGCGGGAGCGCACTCCAATGCGCTGAGAGGACGGCTCGGGGCCGTCGACCGTACGAACCTGACCGGGTAATGCCGGCGTAGGGAGATGAGAAATGACCTTGGAAAAAACGTCCGTCCTTTCCACAGCCGTCGAGGCTTCCGTCACCACCGGGCCCATCGCGGGCAGCAGCAAGGCCTACCGGGAGGTGGAGGCGCCCGGCACCGGTGCCCGCCTGAGGGTTCCCTTCCGGCGTGTGCACCTGTCCACCGGGGACCACTTCGACCTGTACGACACCTCCGGTCCCTACACCGACGCGGACGCGGTCATCGACCTGACGGCCGGGCTGCCGCCGCGGCCCGGCGTGGTCCGCGACCGCGGCACCCAGCTGCAGCGGGCCCGGGCCGGCGAGATCACCGCCGAGATGGCGTACATCGCCGCCCGTGAGGACATGCCCGCCGTGCTCGTGCGCGACGAGGTCGCCCGCGGGCGCGCGGTGATCCCGGCCAACCACAACCACCCCGAGATCGAACCGATGATCATCGGCAAGGCCTTCGCGGTGAAGGTCAACGCCAACATCGGCAACTCGGCGGTGACGTCGTCGATCGCCGAGGAGGTCGACAAGATGGTGTGGGCCACCCGCTGGGGCGCGGACACGATCATGGACCTGTCCACCGGCAAGAACATCCACGAGACGCGCGAATGGATCCTGCGCAACTCCCCGGTGCCCGTCGGCACGGTGCCCATCTACCAGGCGCTGGAGAAGGTCAAGGGTGACCCGACGGAACTGACGTGGGAGATCTACCGCGACACCGTGATCGAGCAGTGCGAACAGGGCGTGGACTACATGACCGTGCACGCCGGCGTGCTGCTGCGGTACGTGCCGCTGACCGCCAAGCGGGTCACCGGCATCGTGTCCCGCGGCGGGTCGATCATGGCGGCCTGGTGCCTGGCGCATCACCGGGAGTCGTTCCTCTACACCAACTTCGAGGAGCTGTGCGACATCTTCGCCCGTTATGACGTCACCTTCTCGCTCGGTGACGGCCTGCGGCCGGGCTCGATCGCCGACGCGAACGACGCCGCGCAGTTCGCCGAGCTGCGCACCCTGGGCGAGCTGACGAAGATCGCGAAAGCCCGTGGCGCACAGGTGATGATCGAGGGCCCGGGTCACGTCCCGATGCACAAGATCGTGGAGAACGTGCGACTGGAAGAGGAGCTCTGCGAGGAGGCCCCGTTCTACACGCTGGGCCCGCTGGCCACCGACATCGCGCCGGCCTACGACCACATCACCTCGGCGATCGGCGCGGCGATCATCGCCCAGGCCGGCACGGCGATGCTGTGCTACGTCACGCCCAAGGAGCACCTGGGGCTGCCGGACCGCAAGGACGTCAAGGACGGGGTGATCGCCTACAAGATCGCCGCCCACTCCGCCGACCTGGCCAAGGGGCATCCGCGCGCGCAGGAGCGCGACGACGCCCTATCGACCGCACGGTTCGAGTTCCGCTGGAACGACCAGTTCGCGTTGTCGCTGGATCCCGACACCGCAAAGGAATTCCACGACGAGACGCTGCCGGCCGAACCCGCCAAAACGGCGCACTTCTGCTCGATGTGCGGGCCCAAGTTCTGCTCCATGCGGATCACCCAGGACGTCCGCGACTACGCCGCCGAGCACGGCCTCGACAGCGAGGAAGCCATCGAAGCCGCCATGCAGGAGAAGTCGCAGGAGTTCGCCGAGCACGGCAACCGGGTGTACCTGCCGATCACCCAGTGAGCTACCTGCCGCTCGCACCGCCGGGCAGCACGCCGCTGCGGGTGCTGACCATCGCCGGGTCCGACTCGGGCGGCGGCGCCGGCATCCAGGCCGACCTGCGCACCATGGCGCTGCTGGGCGTGCACGCGTGCGTGGCGGTCTCCGCGGTGACCGTGCAGAACACGGTGGGGGTCAAGGGCTTTCACGAGGTGCCCGACGACTTCGTCGCGGCCCAGATCGAAGCGGTGGTCACCGACATCGGCGTCCAGGCCGTCAAGACCGGCATGCTGGCATCGTCGGCCATCATCGGCGCCGTCGCAACCACCTGGCGCCGGCTGGGGTTGACGCTTCCGCTCGTCGTCGACCCGGTGTGCGCATCCATGCACGGCGACGCGCTGCTGGAGGTGGCTGCGTTGGATTCCCTTCGCGACCAACTGTTCCCGTTGGCGACGTTGGTAACGCCGAACCTCGACGAGGTGCGGCTGCTGGTGGGCATCGAGGTCGTGGACGCGGAGTCGCAGCGGGCGGCCGCCAAGGCGCTGCACGCGCTGGGACCGCGCTGGGTGCTGGTCAAGGGCGGCCACCTCCGGTCGTCGGACCGCAGCTGCGACCTGCTCTATGACGGCACCGGGTTCCACGAGTTCGACTCGGAGCGCTTGCCCGGCGGCAATGACCACGGCGGCGGCGACACGCTGGCCACGGCCGTGGCGTGCGCGTTGGCGCACGGGTACCCCGTTCCCGAAGCCGTCGGTTTCGGGAAGCGTTGGGTCACCGAATGTTTGCGCGCGTCCTACCCGCTGGGCCACGGCCACGGCCCCGTCTCCCCGTTGTTCCGGTTGACGTGAACCTGGAACAGATCGCCGGTGTGGCGCACGAACCCGACGGCCCACCCGCCGGAGTGGTGGTGCTGACGCATGGCGCCGGCGGCAACCGGGATTCGCCGTTGCTGCAACAGGTTTGCGACGAATGGGCGCGCCGCGGCTGGCTGGCGGTCCGGTACAACCTGCCCTACCGGCGACGCCGGCCCACCGGACCACCGTCCGGTTCAGCGGCCACCGACCGCGCCGGGATCGTCGAGGCGATCACGCTGTGCCGCGGCCTGGCCGACGGTCCGCTGATCGCCGGCGGGCACTCCTACGGCGGACGGCAGACGTCCATGGTGGTGGCGGCCCGCGAAGCGCCCGTCGACCTGCTGAGCCTGTTCTCCTACCCCGTGCATCCGCCGGGGAAGCCGGAGCGGACCCGCACCGAACACCTGCCCGACATCAGGGTTCCGACGGTGTTCACGCACGGGACAGCGGACCCCTTCGGCACGCCCGACGAGCTGCGCGCCGCCGCCGCGCTGGTCTCCGGCACGACCGCGGTCGTCGAGATCGCCGGGGCGCGACACGATCTGCGGTCCAAGACCCTGAACGTGGCGGCGCTGGCGGTCGACGCCGCGCTGCAGCTGCTCGGGCGCAATTAGACAGCTCAGACTGGACAGTTTTGGCTGTCTAATTTAGGCTGGTGTCGTGGACGGCATCAGCGAATCGGCAGCCGCGGCGGCCCGCGATCTGCGGGTGGTCTTCAGCCGGTTGCGGCGCCGATTGAGGGACCTCGCCACGGACGACGACCTCAGTCCCTCGCAGACGGCGGTGCTCAACCGGCTCTGGAAGGAGGGCGCCTCATCGGCGAGCGCCCTGGCCTCCGCGGAGCGGGTACGTCCACAGTCCATGGCCACGGTAGTGGCCGCCCTCGAGCAGCGCGGGCTCATCGAGCGCCAACCCGATCCGGACGACGGGCGGCGGCAACTGATTTCGCTGACCACGGCGGGCCGGCGACGCGCCGAAAGCAACCGGCAGGTCCGCGAGGAGTGGCTGGCGCGCGCCATCCACGAGCGGTATTCCGAACGCGAGCGTCGCGTCATCCTCGACGCGCTGACGCTGCTCGAGCGCTTGACCGAATAACGAGAGGACAAGGGCCGCAATGGAACTGGCAATACACTTTATCGACTTTCTGCCCGGCGACCCGGCGGCGCTGGGCCCCACGCTGGCCGACGCGGCGAAGGCCGCCGAGCAGGGCGGGGCGACGCTGTTCACGCTGGCCGACCACTTCTTTCAGATGGAGGCCGTGGGACGCGCGGAGGACCCGTTCCTGGAGGGCTACACGTCGCTGGGTTTCCTCGCCGCGCAGACCACCAGGATCGACCTGAGCCTGCTGGTCACCGGCGTCACGTACCGCTATCCCGGCCTGCTGGCCAAGGCGGTCACCACGCTCGACGTCCTGTCGCAGGGCCGCTCGATGCTGGGCCTTGGCGCGGCCTGGTACGACCGCGAGCACGCCGCGCTCGGCTTCCCCTATCCCCCGGTGAGCCAGCGCTTCGAGATGCTCGAAGAGACGCTGCAGATCTGTCAGCAGATGTGGAGCGGCAACGACGGGCCCTACCAGGGCAAGCATTACCAGCTGGCCGAGACCATTTGTTCGCCGCAACCGATTCGCCGCCCGCCGATCCTGATCGGCGGGGACGGCGAGAAGAAGACCCTGCGCCTGGTCGCGCAGTACGCCGACATCTGGAACAGCACCACCAGCGACGTTGACGAGCTCAGGCACAAGATCGAGGTGCTGCACCGCCACTGCGAGGCGGTCGGCCGCGACCCGGGCGAGATCCGCAAGACGGTGGGCCATTTCGTGAATCCCTTCGAGGACCCCGACGGTTACTTCAAGACCGCCGAGCGCTACGCGGAACTGGGCGTCGAGATGGTCAACGCCGGCCCGTTCCCGGGCAACCCCGATCCGGTCGGCTTCATCCGCCGCCTCGGCGACAAGGTGGTACCCAGGCTCGCCCAAATCGGTTGATACGGCTGCCGTTCGGTCATCCCGGATAGCGGGAGTAGCAGGCGTCCATGTTGCCTGTCGCGCCGCCACGAAAGGCCGCTATCCGGGTGAAACCGGCCGGCACGCTGGTGCCGTCGGCGTCACTGGCGACGAGGTGGTTGGTGAGCAACCCCGCCACCGCCTCGTCGAGATCGCCGGCCGTCAGCAGCAGCTGCTTCTGCGACGACAGCTCGATGGGCTCGGCCATCTTGCGGTGCACCACGCCGGTCAGGCACGCGGTGCGCAGCGCGGTCCACGGGCTCTGCATGGCCAGCCCGCGTTCGTGCTGCACGGCCAGCGCGTAGCGCGACATCACGACCGAGAGCGCGGTGTCGTCGCCCTGCGGCAGGGTCTGTTCGTTCTCGTCGGCGACCTTGCCCATCGCCGCCAGCTTGGGCAGGTCCACCACGATCGTGTTGGTGGCCGGGCAGTAGGACGCCGGCGGGCTGGCCTTGGCGTCCGGGCAGTCGGCCGCCTGGTAGGACAGCGCCGGCGGATTCTTCGGGGAGAACACCTTTCCCAGGAGTTCCATCAGGGTGGACAGCGTGTCCTGGTCGAGCGGCACCTCACCGGTCTCGGGGTTCCCGGTGCTGGTGTCGACCCGCAGCGCGTTGGGCAGGTCGCCGCGGCGCTGTTCGATCTCCGCCCTGTCGATCCCCGCGCAGGCCGGGGCGCCGTCGATGAACCCCATCTGGAAGGCGCTGATCCGGTCGAGGGCCGACCCGTGTTCGTCGTCGTTCTCGGTGTCGCTGTCCAGGACGGGGTCCCGGGTGGTGATGATGCCCGCCAGCACGTGGTCCAGTCCGTCGGCGGTGCTCAGCGTGAACCGCGGCGACTTGCCGTCGGCCACCCAGAACAGGTAGACGCCCGCGAAGCAGTCGGCCTGCTGCTCGCGCACGATCGTGGGGTCTCGCTTGGTCACTAGCTTCGCCATGGTCTGCAAGGCATGGCCGAATTCGTGGGCCAGCACCCCGTTGACCGACATGTCGCCGAAATACCGTTGTGCGACGGACATGAACACCCCGCGGTCCCACGCGATCAGGTTGCAGCGCGACGTGTAGAACGCGTTGACCAGTTTGTAGGTGTCGTTGTGGCAAACGATGGGGCTGGCCGGATCGTTGGAGTTGTAGGACACCATCTTGCCGACCGGAACGAACGTTCCCTTCAGCGACTGGCCGTACACCGACTTCCAGTAGTCCTCGATGTCGTTGACCGACAGCAACGACAACTTGTCGATCGCGCCGTTGTCGGTGTTGACCACCGTGCCCGTCGGGTCGGGCGCGTTGCTGCGGATCCCGCTGGGGCCGTTGGTGGCGGGCAGGCCGCCCACCCGGAACGGGTCGTTGAGCATCGACAGCGCCCGCCCGTCGACGAAGGATGCGCAGCCGGCCACCACGATTGCCGCCGCCGCGCAGCTTGACGCCGCCCGCAGCAAGGTGGCCGCCCCGCGGGGGCGGCCACCGGTCGGCTGACGTCGATTGCGCGCGCGGCTGTTCATCCCAACCTCATCCCGACCGGCTGCAGGGCAGCACCAAAGCGTCTCATTCTAGAGCGGTTGGCTAACAGTGACAGCCCGAATGCGCACGCCGGTCGCACACCGACCACGACGGCAGGGGCGCACGGTCACCCGCGGGTGACCGTGCGGAACCCAGCCGTCTCCGGCGGGCGGTCACGGTGGAGGCAGCGAACTCTCAGGGGCGCGGCGCGGGTGTCTGCTGAGGTCCGGCCGGGCCACCCGGGCCCATCCCGCCGGGGCCCATCATCCCGCCCGGGCCCATCATTCCCGGCCCCATCATTCCGCCGGGCTGCATCATCGGGCAGGTGCCGGCCCGCCCGCCGCCGTACCCGTGGCGCCACCCGTCGTGGCCACCGGAGGACCAGCCCAGGAGCAGCCCCGAGAAGAAGACCACCGCGACGACGAACACGACACCGGCGACGATGACCACCCACGCGGCCGCTTGACCCAGCCGACTGTGTGCGCCGACTCGATGTTCGACATTGGATTCAGCAGTTTGCGTCATGCCCCGAACGATGGCACACATATACCCACCGGGGGTAGGGACCATTGGCCCTAGAATGGGCGACGCGCCTGTGGTCGGCTTACGCTTGTTGCGCGGGAGACGTCCGAAAGGATGCGGCCATGGCTGAGTTGACGCGGCGGGCGGCACTCGCCGCCTTCGGCGCTCTCGGCGCGGGCGGCATCCTGGGGTTGGGATTGCTGCGGCGCGGCCTTCAGTCGATGGCCGTACGCCTCACCGACGGCGGCGGTTTCATGGGCGCCGGCCACATGGACATGAGCCGCTACATGGAAATGTTCATGCGGCACAGCGAAATCGACCGTGTGGTCGAGGACATTCCCGGCGGCGTGCGCACCACCACCGAATCGGCGTCGCCGGACCTGGCGGCCCAACTGCAGGCGCATGTTTCGAGCATGTACGCCCACCTCGATCAGGGCACCGAAGTCAGCTGCATGAGCCAAAGCCTGCCGACCCTTTTCCGGCAGGCCGGCGGTTACCGCCGCAAGCTCACCCTCACCCCCAAGGGCGTGATCGCCGAGGAGACCGCCGACGATCCGGCCCTCACCGATGTCATCCGTGCGCACGCGCGGGAGGTCACCGGCTTCGTCGCGGAGGGCATGCCCGCGATGATGCAGCAGATGATGGGTCAGGGC
>NZ_LZJG01000275.1:0-950 GCF_001667785.1 Mycobacterium sp. E3247
TCGGCCACGTCGCGGGTGCCGACCAGCACCGGCTGCCCGGTCTCGTGCACCTCGGCGATGTGCGCGACGATCGCGTCGTTCTTGGCCGCGGCCGTGATGTAGACGCGGTCGGACTCGTCCTCGCGAACGTTGGGCTCATTCGGCGGGATTGGGGACACGCCGAGCTTGTAGAACTGGCGCAGCTGTTCTCCGGCGGCCAGCGCGGTGCCGGTCATGCCGCACACGGTTTCGTAGCGGTTGATCAGCGCCTGCACCGTGATCGTGTCGAGCACTTCGCCGGTTTCGGTGGTCTCGATCCCCTCCTTCGCCTCGACGGCGGCCTGCAGGCCGTCCGGCCAGCGCTGCAGTTGGGCGATCCGGCCGCGGGCGGCGTTGATCAGGTGCACCGCGTCGTCCCGGACGATGTAGTGCACGTCGCGCTGCAACAGCACGTGCGCGTGCAGGGCGACGTTCACCTCCGTCAGGGTCGTGCCGACGTGCTCCTCGGAGTAGAGGTCGATGCCGCCGAGCGCCTTCTCCACTTTGCGGGCGCCGACGTCGGTCAGATGGACGTTGCGGCTGTCGGAGTCGGTGTCGTAGTCGGTCCCGGCCTCCAACTCGCCGACCAGCTTGATGATCTCCAGCCGTGGGGTCTCCCGGTGCGTCGTGCCCGCCAGCACCAGCGGCACCAACGCCTCGTCGACCAGCACCGAGTCGGCCTCGTCGATCAGCGCCACGTCGGGATTGGGCGACACCAGGTCGTCGACGTCGACCACGAGTTGGTCGCGCAGCACGTCGAAGCCGATCTCGTTGACCGAGGCGTAGGTGACGTCGCAGCCGTAGGCGGCGCGGCGCTCCTCGCTGGTCGATTCGGCGGTGATCCAGCCGACCGTCAACCCCATCGCCTCGATCAGCGGGCCCATCCACTCCGCGTCGCGGCGGGCCAGGTAGTCGTTGATGGTCACCACGTG
>NZ_LZJG01000276.1:0-7362 GCF_001667785.1 Mycobacterium sp. E3247
TGGACGTCGGGACATTGGGCGGCGGCGGTGGGCAGGGCGGAACCGACGAGGGCCGACGCGCCGAGGCCGGACGCCGCAGCGACTGCTGGAGCAACAAAACGGGCTATTTGACGTGCGATCATGCCGCAATGGTGCCCAATGAATCGAAGGCCTAAACAACGTAAGCCAAGGAAATTACCGCGAGTTCACACAGCGGCGTTCACCTGGCGGTATCCGGGCGAGATGGGTTGCGCGCGACTCTGATCCGGCGCCGGGCCCCCCGCCGGTCCGGTATCTCGCCCGACGAGGCGGCCAATGCCGGGGCGGTGCGTGCGGCCCGGACGGCGATGTGGTCTGCTAACTAGACGAGTCGAGCGCACGGTGAAGCCATCCGCCGATCCTCGACAAGCGGCTCGAGTGAATGCAGCGGCAGAGTTGAACGCAGTAGTGCAGGTCCTCAACAAGGTCACGGACCACTTGGCCAATCCGGCGCGGGTGTCGGATCCCGACAGGCTACGCAGCGCCGTCAGCGGTAAGACCGTTCTGGTCACCGGTGCCTCGTACGGAATCGGCGAGGCGACCGCCCGCAGGTTGGCCGCCGCGGGCGCCACGGTGCTGGCCGTCGCGCGGTCCGAGGAGCGGCTGGGCGACCTGGCGGCGTCGGTGAACGCCGCCGGCGGCCGCGCGATCGCCTACCCGACCGACCTCACCGACGAGGCGGCCGTCGGCGCGCTGACCAAGGAGATCACCGAGCGACACGGTGCGCTCGACATCGTGGTCAGCAACGCCGGCAAGTCGTTGCGCCGCTCGCTGCATGACCAGTACGACCGGCCGCACGACTTTCAGCGCACCATCGACATCAACTACCTGGGGCCGATCTGGCTGCTGCTGGGTCTCCTACCGGCCATGCGGGAGAACGGGCGCGGGCACATCGTGAACGTGTCCAGTGTCGGTGTGCGCGTCGTGCCGGGGCCGCAATGGGGCGCCTACCAGGCGTCGAAGGGGGCTTTCGACCGGTGGCTGCGCAGCGTGGCGCCGGAACTGCACGCCGACGGCGTGGACGTCACCACCGTCTACTTTGCGCTGGTCCGCACCCGGATGATCGAACCCACCCCCATCCTGGGGCGGCTCCCCGGCCTGTCGGCCGACGAGGCCGCCGACGCGATCGCCAAAGCCGTCATCGATCGGCCCCGCAGCAACGAACCGCCGTGGGTGCTGCCGGCCGAGTTGGCCTCGGTGCTGCTGGCCGGGCCGGCCGAACGAGCGGCCCGGCTCTGGTACCGACGGTTCTTCTCGGAGCGCGGCGCCCGCGAGGCCCGCCGATGACCGGCGAGGGGGTGGTCGGCACCGCGGCGCGGGCGCTGCTGCGGTCGCGACTGCTCGCCCCGCCGTCACCCGTTGCCACCCTGCGGCTGCTCCGGGAGGTGCGCCGGGGCGGCACCAACCCCTACACCCTGCTGGCGGTGACCGCCGCCCGCTGGCCCGACCGGGCGGCGATCGTCGACGACGATGGCGCCTGCGACTACCGCGAGTTGCGGTCGGCGACCGAGGCGCTGGCTCTCCGGCTCTCCCGTGACGGTGTGGGGCCCGGCGACGCGGTGGGCGTGATGTGCCGCAACGGGCGCGGTTTCGTCGCCGGCGTCTTCGCCGCCGCCCGGGTGGGGGCCGACGTGGTCCTGGTCAACACGGACTTCCGCAGCGACGCCCTGGCGTCGGCGATGAGTGCCCACCGCATCGGCACGATGATCGCCGACGGAGAATTCGGCGAACGCGCCCGCGCCGCCGGCCCGTCGGTCGTCCTCATCGACCCGGCGACGGTCACCGCGCGGGCGGGCGATCCGCGGCCCGGCGTGGCCGCCCCGGGCCGGATCGTTCTGCTGACATCGGGAACCACCGGCACGCCCAAGGGGGTGCCGCGCTCACCGCAACTGCGGTCCGCGGTGGGCGCGTGGGTGACCATTCTGGACCGGACCGGCCTGCGCACCGGGTCGCGAATCTCGGTGGCCATGCCCATGTTCCACGGGCTCGGGCTGGGGATGCTGATGCTCACCGTGGCCCTCGGCGGCACCGTGCTGACGCATCGCCACTTCGACGCCGAGGCCGCGCTGGCGCAGGCGTCGCTGCATCGCGCCGACGCGTTCACCGCCGTGCCGATCGTGCTCGCCCGCATCCTCGACCTGCCCGAGCGGGTGCGGGCCCGCAACCCGGTGCCCTACCTGCGGGTCGTGATGTCGAGCGGCGACCGGCTCGATCCCACCCTGGGGCAGCGGTTCATGGATGCCTACGGCGACATCCTCTACAACGGCTACGGTTCCACCGAGGTCGGGATCGGTGCCCTGGCCACACCCGCGGACCTGCGCGAGGCGCCCGAGACCGTGGGCAAACCGGTCGCCGGCTGCCCGGTGCGCATCCTGGACCGACACGGCAGGCCCGTCGGCGCGCGCGTCACCGGTCGCATCTTCGTCGGCGGCGAACTGGCCGGCGAGGGCTACACCGGTGGCGGCGCGAAGACCGTGATCGACGGCATGACCAGCACCGGCGACATGGGCTACCTCGACAACGCGGGCCGGCTGTACATCGTCGGCCGCGAGGACGACATGATCATCTCCGGCGGCGAGAACGTCTACCCGCGCGCGGTCGAGAACGCGCTCGCCGAGCACCCGGCCGTCGCCGACAACGCGGTCATTGGCGTTCCCGACGAACGGTTCGGCCATCGGCTGGTCGCGTTCGTGGTCTTGCAGCCGGGCAGTGACACCGACCCCGAAGCGCTGCGGGAGTACCTCAAGGGCAGGGTCTCCCGGTTCGAACAGCCCCGCGACATCACCGTCGTCGACAGCATCCCGCGCAATCCGGCGGGCAAGGTCCTGCGCAAGGAGCTGTCCGGCTGACGGCGCGCGGGTGCCGCCTCAGTCGTGCTTGGGTTCCAGGGCGGTGACCTGCTTGGCCAGCCAGTTGGGTGCCAGCACCGAGACGACGGTCGCGCCCGCGGTGGCGCTGATGACCCCGCTCCAGGCGACCGGGCCCAGCGGGGTGCAGCCGAAGAAGTGGCTGACGCCCGGGGTCTGGACGATGGCGACCAGCACGCCCGCGCTGCCCAGCGCCGTGCCCAGCACGAGCGGGCTGTGGCGGCGCGTCAGCAGGGTCTGCGCGAGCTGGGTGGTCACCAGCGCCGTCAGTCCCATGGTCGACGTGCGACGTTCGGTCCCCGGTGTCCAGCGCCCGATGGCCCAGGCCGCCGTCGCGCCCGCCGCCGTGACGGCGCCGCGGGTGACGATCTGCCGCATCAGTGGCGCGTCGAGGGACGGCGACGGCCCGGACAGCGTCGCCAGCTGGAATGCGCGGTGCAGCTGTTCGGCGTCGCGGTCGACTCCGTCGGCGGCCTCCTCCGGCTCGCGGTACTGCGGGGTGACGGCGACCGCCAGCGCGGGGAACATGTCCGTCAGCAGGTTCACCAGCAGCAGCTGGCGGGTGCCCACCGGGGCGCGGCCGGTGCCCAGGGCGGTGCCGATGAGGGTGAACAGCACTTCGCCGACGTTGCCGCCGACCAGGATGCTCACCGCGTCCCGGACGCCGCCCCACATGCCGCGGCCCTCGACCAGCGCGTCCAGCAGCACCCCGAGGTCGTTGTCGGTCAACACGATGTCGGCGGCCCCGCGCGCGGCCGACGAGCCGCGCCCGCTCACGCCGATGCCCACGTCGGCCATCCGGATGGCGGCCGCGTCGTTGGCCCCGTCGCCGACCATCGCGACCGCCTGCCCGCCGGCCTGCAGCGCCGCGACGATCTGCACCTTCTGCTCGGGGCTGACGCGGGCAAAGACCTGCACGTCGGCCGCGACTTTGGCGCGGTCCTCCTCGCCGAGCGCGGCGAGCTCCGCCCCGGTGATCTCCCGGGCGTCCGGCGGCAACCCCAGTTGCCGGGCGATCGCCCGCGCGGTCACCGGGTGGTCGCCGGTGATCAGCACCACCCGCCGGCCGGCTTCCACCAGCGCCTCGATCAACGGCCGGGCCGAGGCGCGCGCGGTGTCGGCCAAGCCGACGTAGCCGAGCAACTCGAGGTCGTGGGCGGCGGCGTCGACGGCGTCGGCGTCGGTCTCCTCCTCGCCGGTCGTGCCCTCCCAGTGGCGCTGCGCCACCGCCAGCACACGCAGGCCCTGCTCGGCCAGGCGCAACACCAGCGCCTGGGCGCGGTCCTGCTCGACATCGGAGTCGGCGAACCGGCAGCGCGGGAGGACCTCTTCGGGCGCGCCCTTCACCATCAGCATCGGCCCGCCGTTCCCGCCCGCGATGCCGATCGCGGCGGAGTAGCCGCGACTGGATTCGAACGGCACGTCCGCGAGCACCGTCCAGTCCGAAGCCCATTGCGCGTCAACGGCGTTGGCTGCCGTGAGGATCGCCTCGTCGGTGGCGTGCGCGTGGCCGCCTCCGTTGTGCGGCTGGGTGCTGCTGCGCGCCGCGGCCCGCAACACGGCGGCCGCCGCCGGGTCGGCCAGGTCGGGGAACGCGCCGTCCGCGTCGGTGCCGTGCGGGACAACGCTGACGGCGCGCAGATGGTTCTCGGTGAGCGTGCCGGTCTTGTCGAAACAGATCGTCTCGACCCGGCCCAGCGCTTCCACCGCACGCGGCGTGCGGACCAGCACCCCGCGCCGCGACAACCGCTGGGCGGCGGCCAGCTGGGCCAGGGTCGCCACCAGCGGCAAGCCCTCGGGGACCGCCGCCACGGCGATGGCGACCCCGTCGGCGACCGCCTGACGCAGCGATCCCTGATGCAGCAGCGCCAGGGCGGTCACCGCCGCGCCGCCGGCCAGGGTCAGCGGCAGCACCTTGCTGGTCAACTCACGCAACCGGGCCTGCACCCCGGCCGCCGACTCGACGTCGGCGATCGCCGAGATCGCGCGCTGCGCGGCGGTGCCCGCACCGGTCGCCACGACGATCGCGCGGGCGTGCCCGGCGACGATGGTGCTGCCCTCGAACAGCATGCTGGCGCGGTCGGAGTCGGCGACGGCCACGGGCTCGACCTGCTTGTCCACCGGCAACGATTCGCCGGTGAGGAAGGACTCGTCGACTTCGAGGTCCTCGGCGACCAGCAGGCGGGCGTCGGCGGGCACCACCTCCGGGGCGGCCAGGTCGATGATGTCGCCGGGCCGCAAGGACTTGGCGTGCACCGACACGGTCCGCTCGGCGGTGCGGGCCGCATCCAGCCGGCGGTGCGCGGTGGCGACCGCGGGGACGACGACCCGGCGCGCGTACTGGTCCTGCTCGGCGAACAGCTCGGCGACAGCGGCCTCGGCCCGCAGCCGTTGCACCCCGCCCGCGATCGCGTTGGCGGTCATCACGCCCGCCACCAACAGCGCGTCGACGCTGCTGCCGACGATCGCCGAGGCCGCCGCCCCGACGGCCAGGATGGGGGTCAGCGGATCGGCGAGTTCGGCCCGCGTCGCGGTCAACAGCCGTCCCACCTGGCTCGCGGGCCCGCGCAGCGGCGCGACCACGGGGTTGTAGGAGAGGTCGTCGAGCAGCTGCCGCCAGGGCGCCACGCCGGGCTCGACGGCCAGCGGCCGCGTGCGGCTGGCCAACCGGGCGTAGACGATCTCCGGATCCAGCGCATGCCAGGCGGTCAGCGGTTGCGGGGTGGGGTCGGCCAGGCGAAGCACCCGGGAGGCCGCGAAGGTGCCCTGGATGAGGGCGGCCGCGGCGGCCGCGTTCACCGGGTTGAGCCAGCGCTGCACGGCGAACGGGCTCAGGGTGCGCGGATCACCGGTGACCAGCAGCAGCCCCGCCAGCGTGCTGCCGCCCTTGGCCAGGCGCACCGCCGACTCCGTCGCCTCCCGGGCCACCGGCAGCGCAGACAGGATGCGCACCGCGGCGGCCAGGTCCGTGCCGGTGATGATGTCGGCCGTCCAGGGCGTCGCCGCCTGCGGGTCGTCGAGCGCCACCCCGACGTCGGCGATGGCCAGCGCGGCCAGCGTGTCAGTCGACGCGAAGTCGCGATGCAGCGCGGTGATCAGCAACACCGGCCCGCGATCCGTTCGCAGGTCGCGCACCAACTGCAGCAGCGGCGTGCCCGGTGGGTGGCTCACGGCGACGCTGGCGGTCAGGTCCTCGGTGCCGGCGACGTGGCGCAGCACCACCCGGGCGCCGGTCCGGTGCGCGATCTGCAGCAGCGGGATGGCGAACGGGTCGACCTCCCAGCCGACGTCGACGCTGCCCACCCGCTCACCGTCGACCACCAGGTCGGCGTGTTCGAGTCCCTGCGCCGGCGTGGCCGACGACTCCTGCGCCCGGACCCAGCGCAGCCGGGCGCCGGTGGCCGGCAGCTCGTCGGGGTCGGGTTCGGGCGCCTCCTCGCCGTGCAGCAACGCATCGGCGACCTCGTAGACGCGGTCCTCGTCCCACCCGGGCACGTCGCCTCGGGCCTGCAGCACGGCGCGGTTGTCGCCCCGCAGCGCGGCCCCGTCGACGACGACCACCTTGACCCGGTCCAGCCGCCGCAGCGCACCCGGGTCCAGGAACAGCTGCCCGGCGTTGGCCAGGCCGCGGCCCAGCACGGCCGCGAATGCCTGCCGGCCCGTGTGCGCCGCCCGGGGCACGCCTGCCAGCAGCGCGCCGGCCGCATCCTCGGTGCCGCCGCCGGCCAGCAGCGCACCCGCCGCGGCCAGCAGCGAAGCGTTGGCGGCCTGGTCGGCGTACTCCTCCACCGGCCCGGCCATCGAACCCTTCGCGGTGTCGATGGCGGCGTCGATGGCCCCGCCCACCACCACGTGGGACGCTTCTCCCGCCGCGGCGGCCGCCGAATTATGGCGGGGCGCTTGCGATTTCGGCCCGGCCGACGAGATCACCGGAACCACCGGCGCCTGCGGGCGGCTGGGCGAGGCCAGCTCCGGTTCGCGGTCGCGCCATCGCTGACGGTGCGCGGTGGCCTCGGAGACCTGCAAGCTCCGTTGGGCCAGATCCAGCAGCGGGGTGCCGACCGCCTGCGTCAGCCCGTTGGCCAGCGCGGTCGACGCGCTCAGGGCGATGTCGGTGCCGACGCGGCCCAGCCGCGATTCCAGCACGGCGACCACCCGCGGCTGATGATTCAGCAGGGCCGCGGCCGCGCGGGCGCTGCGCGGCGCGACGGGCAGCCTGCCCAGCCAGCCGGTCACCGCGGCGCCGATGGCCGCCACGTCCATCGCGGCGGCGCTGGCCGGCACCAGGATCGCCAACGGGTTTCCCGGGTCGGCGAACGGCGCCGTGCGAGGCGAGTCTTTGGCGGCGACCAGGGTCAGGTCCGCCGCCACGCTGCAGACCGTGTCCCTGACCCGGTCGAGCACGGCGTCGTTGTCGCCTTCGTTCTCGAATTCGACCACCAACCGCCCCAGGGCGCCCTCGACGTGGGCCGCGGCC
>NZ_LZJG01000277.1:0-17077 GCF_001667785.1 Mycobacterium sp. E3247
CAGCGCGATGGCGCGGGACCGGTCCACCTCACCCAGCTCGGCGGCCTCCGGGCTGTCGAAGATGGCGTCGAACGGCGCCGCGTACTGCTGGGCGATGCGCTCGCGCAGCGTGGTGATCGCCGGGCTGTCGGCCGAGTGGGTGCCGCGGG
Organism: Mycobacterium sp. E3247; assembly: GCF_001667785.1. NCBI lineage: Bacteria > Bacillati > Actinomycetota > Actinomycetes > Mycobacteriales > Mycobacteriaceae > Mycobacterium > Mycobacterium sp. E3247. Next base: position 150 of record NZ_LZJG01000277.1, read on the forward strand.
GTTCCGGCAGCTCCTCGAGGTCCCGGCCCATGGACAGCCACGACATGGCAGCCATCAGGGCGGGCGCCTGCGCCACGGACTCGGCCTGGGCCAACACCACCGCCACCAGGCGATCCCGCAGCGACCCCTCGGCGGGCGGCGAGGGCGCCGGCGGGATGAGGCTGTTGAAAGCCGCTGCGAGCAAATCGTTTCCGCTGGGGAAGTGGCGATACAACGTGGCCCTCGCTACGTTGGCGGTACGGGTGACCGCGTCGACGGTCACCGCGCTGGGCCCACCGGAACTCAGCAGCGCCGCGGCGGCCTCGAGCAGGCGGGCTCGCGAGCGCGCCGGGCGTGGATCGGTGTTACCGCCGGTAATTGTGACCCACCTCCCACGTTTGGGAACAAGACTATCGGTCTATCTACAAGACTGTCGGTCTCGAAACTCTCTCTTCGGCGCCACCGTGAGGAGGCGTAGCACATGGTCGAAACCCTGGTCCGGCCCGACCAGCGTACTGATGCGGTCAGCATCGGCGGAAGCCCCCGAGCGCGGAACTGGACGCTGGCCGTCGCCTGCATGGGCGTCGCGCTGGTGGTCGCGTCGATGACGGCGCTGAACACCGCGCTGGGAGACCTCGCGGTGGCCACCTCGGCCACCCAGTCGCAGCTCAACTGGGTCGTCGACGGGTACACCGTGGCCCTGGCGTGCCTGCTGCTGCCCGCAGGCGCGATCGGCGACCGCTACGGAAGGCGCGGCGCCCTGCTGATCGGCATGGTGGTCTTCTCCGTCGGGTCGGTGGCGCCGGCGATGCTGCACAGCCCGGCTCAGATCATCGCCGGACGCGCGGTCGCCGGGATCGGCGCCGCTTTCGTGATGCCGGCGACGCTGTCGCTGCTGACGGTGGCCCATCCGAAGGACGAACGCACGAAGGCGGTCGGGATCTGGGCCGGCACGGCCGGATCCGGCGGGGTGCTGGGCATGCTCGGCTCCGGCCTGCTGCTTCGCTTCTGGGACTGGCACGCGATCTTCTGGTCCCTGGGCGCCGGCGGGCTGGTGATCTTCGCGCTGGCGTGCACCGTCGCCTCGTCCCGCGACAGCGGCGCTCCGCGCATCGATTCGCTGGGCGCGGTCCTGATCGGCGCCGCCGTGGCGATCGCCGTAGCCGCGATCCTCGAAGCCCCCACCCGCGGGTGGAGCGACCCGCTGGTCTGGGGCGGACTCGCCGCGGGCGCGGTGCTCGCCGCCGCCTTCGGTGTCGCCGAGCTCCGGCTCACCCGGCGCGACGGGCAACCGCTGCTGGACGTGCGGTTGTTCGCGGACGCGAATTTCGCCACCGGTGTCGCCGCGATCGTCATCTTGTTCGGCGCGACGTTCGGCTTCTTCTACATCGGCATGCAATACGTGCAACAGATCATGGGCTACTCGGCCCTGGAGACGGCGATCTCCTTCGGCCCGTTCATGGTGCCGCTGGGCATCTTCTCGGCGCTGTCGTTCTGGTACGTGCCCAAGCTGGGTCTGCGGCTGGTGTTGTTCGTGGGCACGCTGCTGATGGCGGTCGGGTTCGCCTGCATGTACCGGCTGAACCTGCATTCGTCCTACCTCCAATTCGCCTGGCCCACTCTCGTGTTGGCCACGGGTATCGGAATCTGCACGGCGCCGACGACGTCGGCGATCATGGGCGCGGTTCCCGACGAGAAGCAGGGCGTCGCCTCCGCGGTGAACGACACGTCCCGCGAGATGGGCGGCGCGTTGGGGATCGCGGTGGCCGGTTCCATTCTGGCCGGCCGGTATTCACACGAGTTGGCCCCGAAGCTGGTTGACTTCCCGGCACCGGTCCGCGGGCCGGCCACGGATTCGCTGGCCAAAGCCGTCGAGGTCGCGGGCAGGCTGGGACCCCAGGGCCGCCAGCTGGCGGACCTCAGCAAGACCGCGTTCTTGGCGGCCCTGCATGCGTCCACGGTCGCGATGGCCGTGATCGTCGCGGTCGCCGCGGTGCTGATCGGGCTCTGGGCGCCGGGCCGCGGCGGGCGGCAGCTGCGACCGATACGCCGGATCGCGTCCCGAGGCCGTGACTGAGCGCGACGGCCAATGCCGTTGTCCGACAGCAGCTTCAGCGTGCACGCGGCCGGGAATCCTTGAAACGGCCTGCCGCTTCTGGTATCTGAAATAGATATCGATAGATACAGGTCATCTCCGCGAGGCTAGGTGCGATGTGGCGTTGGCGCGGCAGCGGTCACCTCCGCTGCGGGCTTGACCGCCAACGTATTTCGGGCACGCGGGAAGGAGGTGAGTCACCGGGGTAATCAAGAGCACGTGTAAAGCGAGCCGGCGGCCGTGCCGTCCACGAATACTGCGACGCATTGTCCGCGCGACGCACACCTGCGCGCGCACCGCCACTTGTCGTGGCCATCTGCGTGGACCGCGCGAACATTAGCCGCTCGTCGGGGCGGGCCCCCACGCATCATCATGGTGGGGCCCGCCCCCACACGCGTGCGCAATCACCGCACGAACTCGGCGGCCCGATGCCCGAGCATCACGATGGTCGCGTGCGGCCCCCGGCTGGTGATGGCGGGCAGGATCGAGCCGTCGATCACCCAAAGGTTGTCGATGCCGCGCACCCGGCAGCGATGATCGACGACGGCCCGCGGGTCGGTGTCGGCACCCATCGGCGCGGTGCCGCACAGATGTTGCGAAGTGGACCATACGGTGGGAGCGCCGACAGGGGTTGCGGTACCGGCCAGTTCGCGGGCAAGCTCGGCCCCCCGGCGTAGCGCCGCGACGTCGCCGGGCCGGCTGTCGTAACGGTGTTCGATGAGGGGCGGGACGTCGGGGTCCGCGGAGACCAGCGTGACGCGCCCGCGCGCCCGCGGCTGCATGAGCGCCACGCCGATGTGCGGCCAGTCGGCATGCCCGGCGGTGCCGTCGCCCGTCATCGCGACGAATCCTCCGGTGTAGGGCCTGATCTCGAGATCCTCGTCGGTGCTGAGCACGACCTCGAGCACCGGCCGGCCGGGGGCCACCGTCCACTCGGTCGGCAACACCCATTCGGGGTGATCGCTGAACGCGGCGCCGACCGGCAGCGGCGCCACCGTGGGTACGCCGACGGCCCGCAAACCGTCCTCCGACCCGATGCCGGAAAGCATCAGCAGTTGCGCGGTTTGAATGGCACCGGCGCACAGCACGATCCGATCAGCGGTCAGGGTCATGCGGCCGTGCGGGCCAATCGCGTCGACACCGATCGCGGCGGTGCCGGCGAACCGCAACCGCGCCGCGCGGGTCTGCGCGTGCAACGTCAGATTGGGCCGGCCCAGGGCCGGCAGCAGGAATCCGGCACCGGATCCGGTACGCACACCGTCGACGATGTTGAGCGGGACCGCCCCTATGCCCGAAACCGGTTCGGTGCCAACGTCGTTGAGATCACTGATCCAGCCGAATCCGGAGCGCTCTGCGGCGGCGATGAAACGCTCCGTGGTGCCGGTCATCTCCCGGGTGCGACGCACCCTGATCGGGCCGCTGTCCCCGTGGGCGGGGCCCGTGAAATCGAGGTCGGTCTCGATGGCGCGGAAGCTGTCGAGGACGTCGGACCAGGCCCAGCCCGGCAGGGCGAGGCGGTCGAAGTCGCGCGGCAACCCGCGGCAGAAATAGCCACCGTTGACCGCGCCGGAACCGCCGACCGTCGCCCCGCGCACGAGTGGATGCCGGCGCACCGGCCGATCGGTCAGGCTGGTCTGATAGCGCCGGACCAGTGGGCTGCCGACCCCTATCGGCAGCTGGGAGCCGTTGGCGGTTTGGGCGAGCAGTCCCGGATCGTCGAGGGCCGGGCCCGCCTCGAGGACGGTCACCACGCGGCTGGGATCGACCGAAAGGCGCTCGGCAACAACCGATCCAGCACTGCCGGCACCGACGATCAGCACGTCGCTGTGCGGGGCGGCGTTCATCAAGGACGGGTCAAGGTGGCGGCTAGCTCCGAATCTGCGGTTTCAGCGCGCGCAGGTTGCGCTCCCGCAGCACACCCCACCACAACCCGAGACCGTACGCCAGGTCGTCGACGCGCTTGAGCAACAGATACGTCAGCAGGCCGATCGGCTCCGCGTCGTCCCCGATGGCGTCGCGGCGGCGCAGCCAGTCCACCACGCCGTCCATGATCGCCGCGACCAGCACGACACGCCGGAAATGTCGCGACACCGTGGCGGCGATCAGTGCCAGCGGCCAGTAATGGCGGCACAGGGCCGACGCCAGCTGCAGCGCCGCCGACCACAGGCCGCGGGCCGCGATCACCACGACGTCGGTGATCGAGGTGTCGGCACCGCGCATCGCCCTGGCGATCCGGCGACCCGTCAAGACGGCGAAGACCACGGAGGCCAGCTGCGACAGGCTGGTCCCGAACGCCACCAGGATCCAGGTCATCAGCGCCCAGCCGGAGATCACCACCGGCGCCGTCTTGTCCGGGTGGCGGACCGAGAGCGGGGCCGCCGAGCCGCCGTAGAAGGCCTTGCGCGCCAGCCAATCCCTCAGTTCGGTGCGGTGGTCGTGGGCGACCAGCGCGATGGGCTCGTAGCGCAGCCGGGCGCCGGCTTCGATGAGCCGCCAACACAGGTCGACGTCCTCGCCGGACTGCAGCGTCTCGTCGAACCCACCGACCGCGCGCAGGGCGGAACACCGACAGATGATCGCCGCGCTGGGCACGTAGGACACGGTGCTGTGGGGCAGTACCGGGGCTTCGCGCTCGCCGAGGTCGAGCGAGGAGTGCACCGCCTCATAACGCGCCACCACATTCTCACTGTGCGACAAACCGACGATGCGCGGCGCGGCCAGCGCGACGGTCGGATCACAGAAATGCCCGAGCAGCGCCTCCAGCCACCCGCGCCGGGGCGCGACATCGGAATCCAGGAAGGCGACGTAGTCGGTGGTGCAGGCGGCCAGCCCGGTGTTGCGGGCGGCGGCCGGACCCCGGCTGCGCGAGTGCCGCAGCACCTCCACGTCGCAGTGGGCGCCGACGAAATCGTCCGGCTCGATGGGCGGGAACGAGCCGTCGTCCACCACGATAACCCGCAGGCCGCGCAGCGAGCTCACCAGGCGTCGCACTCCGGACAGGTTGTCTCGCACCGGGATTACCACAGTGACGTCGTGGTGCGACGGGCCACCCGCCGGCCGCGGATGCGCGACCGTGGCGTCCAGCAGCGTGCGGGCCAGCTGCGCGCTGACGTCGTCGCGGACCTTCAGCCGGCCGTCGCACAGCATGTCCTGGGCGGCCGGCGCGAGCTTGAGCAGCCGGGTCGGCGAACCGCCGAGCAGCGCGGAGCCGTCGCCGAGCACCCGCACGCGGCGATCGACCTGGACGGCGAAGCCGTCCGGCAGCCGGGGCGCGGGCGCGGTCACGTCAGCATCCCGTCGCGCCCGGGTGACCAACGGTCTACCCGGCGGACACACCCGTCGACCATCTCGGCGAGGATGCGCTCCCCCTCGGCGGCGGTCGCGGTGGTCGGGTCTCCAAGCACGCCCACGGGGCTGACCGCAGCCACTCCTCCGCGGCGCATCGACGGCAGCAGTTCGGCGAGCGGCGCCCGGTTGCCGGTGAGCCACCGATCGGTCAGCACGTCGCCCGGCGAGATGTGCAGCAACAGCGAGGTTTCGGTGTGGCCGGCGTGGGCGTCGCCGCCGGCGGCCAGGCATGGGCACCAGCCGGCGTCGCGACCCTCGGCGCGCAGCCGGGCCACCGCGACGCTCAGCGCGGCGGTGTTGCCGCCATGGCCGTTGACGAAGACCAGGCGCCCGGCCCAGCCAGCGGCCGACCGGCCGTACTCCACCAGCAGCGTCGTCAGGGCTTCGGTCCCGATCGAGATGGTTCCGGCGAAGCTCTGGTGCTCGCCGCTGGCGCCGTAGGCGATGGCCGGCGCCACCAGCCAGTCGCGCCTGAGGCGCGCCCTGGCCCCGCGGGCGACCGCGGTTGCGATCCGGGTGTCGGTATCCAACGGCAGGTGCGGACCGTGCTGTTCGGTCGACCCCAGCGGGACCAATACCGACGGCGAGGTGCCCGACAGCTGGCTTGACGTCGCCATTGCCAATTCGCCGAGTACGGGCACTCGGTGATGGTAGGACGAATTCACCTGGCGTGCACCGATTGTTGTCCGTTGAAAATGATTTTTTTCTGGCTGGTTCATGCGGCGTTCGAAATCAATGCTCGTCCGTCACGGACACCACGCTTGTACCACGGTGTGGGCGGGCCATCATTCTCGGGAAATCTGCCCGGGATATCGGTGATTGGCGCCTACGCGCCGCCGCCGTCCGGGACGCCGAGCGCCCTGGTGAAGCCGGGCGGCACGAGGATGTCGTCCGGGCCAAGGTCGTGGACGCTGCCACGCCCCAGACCCATCAGCGCCGAGTCGATGCCGCCGCGCAGGATGTCGAGCACGTTCTCCACGCCCGCCTGCCCGGCCGCGGCCAGGCCCCACAGGTACGCGCGGCCGATCATCACCGCGCGGGCCCCGAGCGCCACCGCCTTCACGACGTCACTGCCGCGGCGGATGCCGCCGTCGAGCAGCACCTCGACCTGATCGCCCACCGCGGCGGCCACCGCGGGCAGGGCGCGGATCGACGCCGGCGTTCCGTCCAGGTTGTTGCCGCCGTGGTTCGACACCGAAATCGCCGAAACTCCAGCGTCCACGGCCCTTTTCGCGTCATCGACGCGTATCACGCCCTTGAGCATGAACGGCCCGCCCCACAGCTCGCGGAGCCAGGCGATGTCCTCCCACGTCGGGGGCGGCGTGCCCATCCACTCCCCGTAGGCCGCGAAGAACGGCGGGCCGGGTTCGCCGCGGCGCGCCTGGTTGGGCACGCGCAGGTCCGGCGGGCGCAGCGTCTTGCCGTACTTCCACAGCCAGCGGGGCTTGAAGACGGCCTCCGGCGACTGGCGCAGGATGGTCCGCAGGTTCATCTCCTCGGGGATCTTCGGGCTGCCCCAGTCGCGGCCGTGGGAGAACGACCAGTCGGTGGTGGCGATCAAGCCGACCGCACCGGCCTGCCGGGCCCGCTCCACCCGCTCGGCGATCGCGTCGCGCCCGCCCAGCCAGTAGACCTGGAAGAAGACCTTGGGGTTGGCGGCGATGACGTCCTCGATCGGTTTGCTCGCGAACGAGGACAGTCCCATCGCCGTGCCGCGCGCCGCCGCGGCCCGCGCGACGGCAACCTCGCCGTCGGGGTCGACGGCCTGCACGCCGGTGGGCGAGATCAGCACCGGCAGCGAAATATCCTGTCCCATAACGGTGGTCGACAGGTCGCGCTTTTCCGGCGCGCCCACGACGTGGGGGGCGAACCCGAGTTCGCTGAAGGCCTCGACGTTGCCTGCGACGGTGATTCCCTTTTCGCTGCCCGCAACCAGCGCGGAATACACGGATTTCGGGAGCCGCCGTTTCGCGCGTTGCTGCGCGATGGCGACGGTCTCGAACCACTGGTCGGCCATGGCTAGACCGGGCTTTCGTTGCACAGGCGGGCGGGCGGCGCGTCCGGCGGTCGCACCGACAGCGTCAGCGGCACCGGCTGCCGGACCCGGCGCCCGTGGGAATGGTCGGCGCGGGGACGCGGCGTCTCCCGCTGCCGGGCCAGCGCCGACGCGCTGTGCCCCTGGACGCATTCGGGATCCGGCCCGTCCATCGGCAGTCCGGTGAAGAACTTGGCCGCCATGCACCCGCCCCGGCAGGCGTCGTAGTGCCCGCAGCTGCCGCAGGCGCCCGCGGACTGCGGTTCGCGCAACTCGCGGAACAGCGGTGCGCTCTTCCAGACGTTGTCGAATCCACCGTCGCTCAACACGTTTCCGGCCAGGAAGCGGTCGTGGATGGCGAACGGGCAGGCGTAGACATCGCCCACCGGGTCGATCAGGCACACCACCCGGCCGGCACCGCACATGTTCAGGCCGGCCAGCGCGCCGGCCGAGCCCAGCGGGGACAGGTGGAAGAAGGAATCACCGGTGAGCACCCGCTCCCCCTTGGCCACCAGCCAGTCATACAGCTGGACCTGCTGGGCGGCGGTGGGGTGCAGGTCCTCCCAGACGTCCGCGCCCCGCCCCGACGGACGCAGGCGGGTGATCCGCAGGGTCGCACCGTAACGGCGTGCCAGCGCGGCGAATTCGTCGAGCTGGTCGACGTTGTGCCGGGTGACCACCACCGAGATCTTGGCGTCCGCGAAGCCCGCCGCCGCCAGGTTCTCCAGCGCACGCACCGCCATGTCGAAGGAGCCGGGTCCCCGGACCGCGTCGTTGACCTCCGCGGTGGCGCCGTCGAGCGAGATCTGGACGTCGACGTAGTCGCTGGCTGCCAGCCGGGTGGCCACCTCTTCGGTGATGCGGACGCCGTTGGTGGAGAACTTCACCCCGACGTGGTGCGCGGTGGCGTAGTCGACCAGCTCCCAGAAGTCCGGCCGCACGGTCGGCTCCCCGCCGCCGATGTTGACGTAGAACACCTGCATGCGTTCCAGCTCGTCGATGATGTCCATGCACTGCCGGGTGGACAGCTCCCGCGGATCCCGCTTACCCGACGACGAAAGGCAGTGCACGCACGCCAGATTGCAGGCGTAGGTCAACTCCCACGTCAGGCAGATGGGCGCATCCAGCCCGCTCTCGAACTGCTCGATGAGCCGCGGCACTCTGGCCAGTCCGGCGGTCATGGGGCCTCCTGAGGAACCAACATCGACGAATCGGCCAACACGCCCAGCGCCTGCAGGTACGGCGCCTCACCCGAGTCGTCCACGCCTGCCGCGCGGCAGGCGGAGTGCACGTCGGGATGGTCGGCCAGGGACCGCACCACCGTCAGGATGGTGCGGTTCTTCAGAAACGACAGCTTGCGGGTGCCGAAGTGATAGAGCAGCGCCCCGAACGGTTCGGGTCGAACCGCCACCTGCGGGTGCAGCCGCCAGCCGCGGTCGGGGTCGAACACGCGGTCAGTAGACCCCGCACATGCCGTCGATGGACACCTCTTCGACCAGGGTCTCGGCGACGAGCTGGGTCTCGGTCTCGGTCTCGTGGTCCATGGGTCTTTGCCTTTCGCCGGGTCTTGACAACGATGGGACTTGGGTCACAAGCTTCGTCAGAATATGGCATCGAGTGCCGAAATGGAAGGGCGGGGTCTCATGGGGCCGCAGCCGCGGGTGGGCCGTCGCCGCTCGACCACGCCCCACCACATCACCGACGTCGCCATCGAGCTGTTCAGCGCCCGCGGTTTCGCCGACGTCAGCGTCGACGACGTCGCGCACGCCGCCGGCATCTCGAGGCGGACCCTGTTCCGTTACTACGCCTCCAAGAACGCCATCCCGTGGGGCGACTTCGACACCCACCTCGCGCACCTGAGCGACCTGCTCGACGACGTCGATCCGCGGGTGCCGTTGGGTCAGGCGTTGCGCGATGCACTGTTGGCGTTCAACACCTTTGACGAGTCCGAGACCGCGCGACACCGCCAGCGCATGCGGGTGATACTGCAAACGGCCGAGCTGCAGGCCTACTCGATGACCATGTACGCCGGCTGGCGCGAGGTGATCGCCGGTTTCGTGGCCCGCCGGTCGGACCGCAAGACGACCGACCTGCTGCCCCGGACCGTCGCATGGACCATGCTGGGGGTGGCGCTGTCGGCCTACGAGCACTGGCTCGGCGACGAGTCCGTGCCGCTGCCGACCGCGCTGGGCCAGGCGTTCGACGTGGTGGCCACCGGGTTGCACGGGCTGGATCGATGACCGCCGACCACCTGCTGCACACCCTGCGCGCGCAGGGGCGGTTCTGCGCGGGCTCCGGCTCGCCGATGTACGGCGAGCTCTTCGAGCTGGTGGCCCGCGACGTCGCCGCCGGCGGGGTCTTCGCGGCCGTCTTGTCCGGGCACGAGGACGCCCCCTCCCGCCTCGCGGTGCCGCTGCGGCTGCTCGGCGGGCTGCACCGGTTGGTGCTCGACGGCCGGGCTGAGCAGCTGCGCCGGTGGTATCCCAGCACGGGCGGCAGCTGGGACGCCGAACGGGCGTGGCCCGACATCGTGGACGTCGTGGCCGGCCACACCGAAACGCTGCGGGCGGCGTTGCAGCAACCGCCCCAGACCAACGAGGTGGGGCGCTCCGCCGCACTCATCGGCGCCCTGTTGCGCATCAACGGTGAATCAGACCTGCCGATAAGGCTTTTCGAGATCGGCACCAGCGCGGGACTCAACCTGCGCGCGGACCGCTACCGGTACCGCTTCGCCGGAGGAGAGTGGGGGCCCAGCGATTCGCCGGTGACCATCACCGACGCGTGGCGCGGCGCTCTGCCGCCCGGCGGCGGGGTGCGCATCGTCGAGCGGCACGGCTACGACATCGCACCCGTCGACGTCACCGCAGCCGACGGCGAGCTCACCGTGTTGAGCTACGTCTGGCCCGACCAGACGGCCCGACTCGAACGGCTGCGCGGCGCCATCGAGGTCGCCCGGCAGGTGCCGGCACGGCTGGCGCGCCAGACCGCGGCCGACGCGGTCGCCGGCCTGGCGCCTGCCGAGGGCTCGCTGACGGTGCTGTGGCACTCGATCACCTGGCAGTACCTGTCCGAGGAGGAGCGCGAGACGGTGCGCGCCCGGGTCCGCGCGGTGGGCGCACAGGCGGACGCGCGGTCGCCGTTCGTGCACCTCACGCTGGAGCCGGCGCGCGGCGGCCCCGACTCACCGATCCGGTTCCTGGTGCGGGCGCGCCGGTGGCCCGGGGGCGAGCTGCAGGTTCTCGGCGAATGCCACCCGCACGGTCCGCCGGTGCACTGGCGGTAGCCGGTCAGCCCAGCACGTCGGAAATGGGTGCGCCGGCTGCGATCTTGCCGCGGACCTTCATGACCTTGCCCGGCATCCCGCCGCCGACGACGCCGACCAACACCCCGTCGCGCTCGTAGTACGCCAGGAACTTGCGGCCGTCGTCCTCGACGAGGTGGACGGTGTCGGTGGCCTCCGGTTCTCCCAGGCACTGGATCTTCACGTCGTACTGGTCGCTCCAGAAGTACGGGACGACGACCGCGGCCGACGACACGTCCTGGCCCAGCATCGCGGGCACCACGACGCGGGTCTGGTCGGCGACATTGCTCCAATGTTCCACGCGCGCTTGATGTCCCGTCGCATCGCGCCAGGAGGCGACGTCACCGAGCGCCCACACGTTGGGCGCGCTGGTCCGTCCGGCCTGGTCGCAGAGCACGCCGTTGTCCACCTCGACGCCGCTGCCCTCGAGCCAGCCGGTCGCCGGGTGCGACCCGATGCCGATCACCACCAGGTCGGCCGCCAGCTCGGAGCCGTCGGACAGCACCACGGTGTCCACCCGCCCGTCGCCGCGCACGTCGGCCACCCCGACGCCGAGGCGGACGTCGACCCCTTCCTCGCGGTGCAGCCGCGCGACCAGCCCACCGATCTGCTCGCCGAGCACCGACGCCAGGGGCGTCGGCTGGGGCTCGACCAACACCACGTCCACCCCGAGGCTGCGCAGGCTGGCCGCCACCTCGCAGCCGATGAAGCCGGCGCCGACGATCACGGCGCGCCGCGCGGCGGACGCGTGTTCGCGCAGCGCCAGGCTCTCGTCGAACGTGCGCAGCACCCGGATGCCCTCCAGATCAGGCAGCGTAGGGATGCGCCGCGGCACCAGGCCGGTCGCGATGACGAGTTCGTCGTAGCCGATCACGGACCCGTCGGCCAGCGTCACCGTCTGCGCCGCGGTGTCCAGGCCGGTGGCCGCGGCGCCGAGCCGCAGGGTGATGTCGTTCTCGTCGTACCACCCGCGGGGTTTGAGGGCCACGTCGTCGACTTCTTTGCGCAGCACCTCTTTTGACAGCGGCGGGCGATCGTAGGGCAGGTGCACCTCGTCGCTGACGATCGTGACGCGGCCCGCGTAACCCGACCGGCGAAGCTGCTCGGCGGTCCGGGCGGCGGCCAGACCGCCACCGACGATCACGATTCCTTTGCTAGCGGTCACGTGGAGTTCATACCACGCTGGCCGGTCAGTACTTCAAGGCGCCCTTGTCCACGGGCACCTGCGTGCCGGTGAGGGTGCCCGCGCCGTCGCCAGCTAGCCACGCCACAACATCGGCCACCTCATCGGGGGTCATGAAGCCGTTGGGCTGCAAGGGCATCGGGGGAAAGCTGTGCACGAAGCTGGGATGGCGGGCAAATATCTCCATCATCGCCTCCGGCTCGATCATCGGGGTGTCGACCGAATACGGATGGATGGAGTTGACGCGGATGTTGTATTCGCCGAGCTCGATGGCCAGCGTGTTGGTCAGCGCGGTGAGACCGTGCTTGCTGGCCGAGTAATGCCCGTTGCCGGGCGTGGCTTTCAGCCCCGCCGACGAGCTGACCACCACGATCGACCCCCCGTTGCCGGCCTCGATCATCGCGGGCACGGTGGCCCGCAGGGTGCGCCAGGTGCCGGTCAGGTTGACCCCGATCACCGTGTCCCACTGCTCGTCGGTGAGCTCCCAAACCCGGCCCCAGCTCAGGACTCCGGCGTTGGCCACCACGATGTCGAGCCGGCCGAATTGTTCGACGCCGTCGGCCACGAGCTGGCGCAGGGCGGCGTCGTCCCGGATGTCCACTTCGCGCGCCAACACCTTGCGCCCCTCGGCTTCCACCAGGCGGACCGTCTCGGCGAGGTCCTCCGGCGTGGCGGGCGTGTAGGTGAGGCACTTCGACGCCGGCGCACAGATGTCGAGCGCGATGATGTCGGCACCCTCGCGGGCCAGCCGCACCGCGTGCGAACGGCCCTGGGCGCGGGCGGCGCCGGTGATGAACGCGACCCGCCCCTGCAGTGATCCAGTCACGGAGTCAGGCTAGCAGCGGAACTGAAACCTGTTCTAACTCGGCCGGCGATCAGATTTCGGAGATGATCTGGGCCCGCCGGCTGCTGTACTCCTGGTCGGTCAGCGCGCCGCTGGCGCGCAGCGTCTCGAGTTCCTGCAGCCGTTGAGCGATCGATGGTTGCGGGGGCGTGACCACCGGTGCGGGCCCGCCGGCAGTCGCCGGTTGGGGGGCCGGCTGGGCGGCCGGCGCCTGTTGTTCGGCCGCCCGGCGCACCACCGCCTGAATCTGCTGGCGCAGCACCGGATTCGACCGGATGTCCACCATCCGGTTCAGCGGGACGTTGTTGGCCTTGAGGATCTGCAGGATCTCCATCAACGGGCCAGCCTGCCCGCTCAGGTCGTAGGTCTGGTTGTCTTCGGACACCGTGAACTGGGCGGGCACCAGGCCGTTGACCAAAGCGCTTCGCTCCCAGTCGATTAGGTATTCATTGGTGGTGGGATTGACCAGCACCACCAATTTGCGTGCGTTGAGGTTGCCCAGCCGGGTCACGCTGGCGATCACCCGGTCCTCGCTGTCGAACGGCAGGAACCCGGGCCCGGCGATGTGCAGGTGCACCTTGACCACCTGCTGGTTGTTGATCCACGTCCCGGTCTCGGTGACGCCGGTGATCTGGGCGAGGGCCAGCACCCCGCTTTGTTCGAGCGCCGCGGTCTTGGCCGAGGACTTCGCGCCGTAGTTGGCCAGTGCGAGCGCGATCAGCACGTCGGCCACGGTGACGAGGAGACCGACATAGAACATCCACTGCAACAGGCTGCCGAGCCCGAGGGTGAAATAGACGATCAGGAAAATCGGCCCGACCAGGCCGCCGCACAGCAAAACCACCAACTGTGCCTTCAGGTAGCGCGCCAACACGAGTGTCTCCTTACACTGGCCGAATTTCCGTGTCAGATTAGCTGTCGCTGTCTCAGCACGACTCGCATACGCGCGAACGGCCGGAGTGTCAGTCCACCCTGGGTATCAGCGGCGGCGCGGGACGCGCCGACGACCCCGCCGAAGTCCCCGGGGTGGGCGAATGGGCCGACACCATTTTCACCGGTGTGCCGGTCGATACCGGCATCGCCGGGGCCGCGGCGGCCTGCGGTGTCTCAACCTGGGCGGGCGTCGAGACGAGCGGGTTGACCGTCGTCGGAGGGGTCGCTACCGGCTGCGAGGCGGCCGGGGCGTAGGCGGGCGTCACCATATTCACCGGCGTCGCGGGCGTGGCGGCCGGGGCCAGCCCGGCCGGCCCCGCGGCCCCGGCGACCACCGTCGGGCCGGCAGCTGCCGGATTGCCCGCGATCGCCGAAGCCGGCGCGATCGCCGACATCAGGGGGGCCGCCGGTACGCCCGGCGCCGAACCGCCCGCGGCCGCCGCCGCCGGCAGCTGCGCGGCCATCGACGCGGGTGCCCCCGCGGCCTGCAACGGCGTGGTGTTAGCGGCCTCGGTGGCCAGGTATTGCGCCGCGCCGCCATTCATCAGTTGCACGAACTGGTTGTGAAACGCCGCGGCCTGCGCGCTGAGCGCCTGATATACCTGAGAGTGCGCGCCGAACAGCGCCGCGATGCCTGCGGACACCTCATCGGCGCCCGGGGCCAGCACGGTCGACGTCGGGCCCATCGCCATCGAGTTCGCCGACGTGATCGTCCAGCCGATCCTGGCTAGATCCGACGCCGCTGCCTCCACGTATTCAGGCGTCGCGAATACGAAGGACATCCGAACCTCCCGGTCATCTTCCGCCCCCGACTCCCTTACCGAGGAATCGTAGCGGAGCCGGCCGCGTTCGGCCCGGTAAAACGCATAAAGCCCGGATTGCCGCAATCGGCAATCCGGGCTTTAGCGCGGACGGACTACTTGATGATCTTGACGACCCGGCCGGCGCCGACGGTGCGGCCACCCTCGCGGATCGCGAACCGCAGACCCTCGTCCATGGCGACGGGCTGGATCAGCTTGACCGAGATGTTGGTGTTGTCACCGGGCATCACCATCTCGGTGCCCTCCGGCAGTGTCACCACACCGGTCACGTCGGTGGTGCGGAAGTAGAACTGCGGACGGTAGTTGTTGAAGAACGGCGTGTGCCGGCCGCCCTCATCCTTGGACAGGATGTAGACCGAGCCCTCGAACTCGGTGTGCGGCGTGGTGGTGCCGGGCTTCGTGACGACCTGACCGCGCTCGACGTCCTCGCGCTTGATACCGCGCAGCAGCAGACCGACGTTGTCACCGGCCTGCCCCTGGTCGAGCAGCTTGCGGAACATCTCCACACCGGTGACCGTGGTCTTGGTGCTGGTCGGCCGGATGCCGACGATCTCGACTTCCTCGTTCACGTTGATCACGCCGCGCTCGACACGACCGGTGACCACAGTGCCACGACCGGTGATCGTGAACACGTCCTCCACCGGCATCAGGAACGGCTTCTCGGTCTCGCGGACCGGGTCCGGGATCGACTCGTCGACCGCGTCCATCAGCTGCTCGACGGACTCGACCCACTTCGCGTCGCCCTCGAGCGCCTTGAGCGCCGACACCCGAACGACCGGGGCGTCCTCGTCGAACTCCTGGGCGGCCAGCAGCTCGCGGACCTCCATCTCGACGAGCTCCAGCAGCTCCTCGTCGTCGACCATGTCGGCCTTGTTCAGCGCCACCAGGATGTAGGGCACGCCCACCTGACGCGCCAGCAGCACGTGCTCGCGGGTCTGCGGCATCGGGCCGTCGGTGGCGGCGACCACCAGGATCGCGCCGTCCATCTGGGCGGCGCCGGTGATCATGTTCTTGATGTAGTCGGCGTGGCCGGGGGCGTCGACGTGGGCGTAGTGCCGCTTGTCGGTCTGGTACTCCACGTGGGAGATGTTGATGGTGATACCGCGCTGACGCTCCTCGGGCGCGTTGTCGATCTGGTCGAACGCGCGGGACTCGTTCAAGTCCGGGTACTTGTCGTGCAGAACCTTGGTGATAGCCGCGGTCAGCGTCGTCTTGCCGTGGTCAACGTGACCGATGGTCCCAATGTTGACGTGCGGCTTCGTCCGCTCGAACTTCGCCTTCGCCACTTCGTTGTCCTCCTGGACTTGTTGGTGCTTGTTAAAGCAGTGTTGGTGTTTTCAGTTGTGCCGCGCCCAAGGCTTTGCAATGACCCGGCAAGATTACTCCGAGCAGATGTTTACTGACCCGTCGCCTTCGCGATGATCTCCTTCGACACGTTCGCCGGCACTTCGGCGTAGGAGTCGAACACCATGGAGTAGTTCGCCCGGCCTTGGGTCTTGGACCTCAGGTCGCCGACGTAGCCGAACATCTCCGACAGCGGCACGTGCGCCCTGACGACGCGTGCACCGCTCCGCTCCTCCATGGCCTGGATCTGGCCACGGCGAGAGTTCAAGTCGCCGATCACGTCGCCCATGTAGTCCTCGGGCGTGGTGACCTCGACGGCCATGATGGGTTCCAGGATCACCGGCTGTGCTTGCGCGGCAGCCTTTTTCAGCACCTGCGAACCGGCGATCTTGAACGCCATCTCCGAGGAGTCGACCTCGTGGAAGGCGCCGTCGAGCAGCGTGACCTTGAGGTTCACCAGCGGGTAACCGGCCAGCACACCGTACTGCATCGCGTCCTGCGCGCCCGCGTCCACCGACGGGATGTACTCCCGGGGGATGCGGCCACCGGTGACCTTGTTCTCGAACTCGTAGGTGGCGCCGTCCTCGCCGGTGAACGGCTCGAGGTTGATGATCACCTTCGCGAACTGGCCGGAGCCACCCGTCTGCTTCTTGTGGGTGAACTCGACGTTGTTCGCGGCCCGCTTGATGGTCTCCTTGTAGGCCACCTGTGGCTTACCGACGTTGGCCTCGACCTTGAATTCGCGGCGCATGCGGTCCACCAGGATGTCCAGGTGCAGCTCGCCCATCCCGCC
Organism: Mycobacterium sp. E3247; assembly: GCF_001667785.1. Taxonomy (NCBI): domain Bacteria; kingdom Bacillati; phylum Actinomycetota; class Actinomycetes; order Mycobacteriales; family Mycobacteriaceae; genus Mycobacterium; species Mycobacterium sp. E3247. Next base: position 16,826 of record NZ_LZJG01000277.1, read on the forward strand.
GATCACGGTCTGGCCGGTCTCCTGGTCCAGGTGCACCTTGAACGTCGGGTCCTCTTCGGCGAGCTTCTGGATCGAGAGGCTCAGCTTCTCCTGGTCGCTCTTGGTCTTGGGCTCGATGGCCACCTCGATGACCGGGTCCGGGAAGGTCATCGACTCCAGTACGACCTGGTCGTTCGGGTCGCTCAGGGTGTCGCCGGTGGTGGTGTCCTTCAGGCCGATCACCGCGTAGATGTGACCCGCCGACGCGGTCTC
>NZ_LZJG01000278.1:0-1405 GCF_001667785.1 Mycobacterium sp. E3247
GTCGGCGATCTGCATGATGACCCAGATACTGATGAGGACCACCGACACCCAGGAGATCACCGAGGCCATGGCCTGGCGGTGCTTGGTGGCCTCCGAGCGCACCAGCGCGTCGCTTTCGGTGAAGCCCAAGTTGAGCTGACGGGTCACCTGCTGCGCGACCCAGTTGACGAACCGGGCCGCCAGCACCGCCACGATCAGCACCATCACGATCCGCAGACCCCTGGTGATGATCCATTGGCCGACGTCGCCGCGCCAGAATTCGTGCCAGCCCAGCGCCTTTATCACCGCGGGCGAGGCGAGAAGAGTTGTGTTAGTCGTCATCTTTTCGGTTGCGCCACCGGATTCCCGCTTCCAGGAACCCGTCGATGTCTCCGTCCAGGACGGCCGCCGGATTACCGACCTCGTAGTCGGTCCGCAGATCCTTGACCATCTGATACGGGTGCAGCACGTAGGAGCGCATCTGGTTGCCCCACGAACTGCCGCCTTCGCCTTTCAACGCGTCCAGCTCGGCCCGTTCTTCGGAACGCTTGCGCTCCAACAACTTTGCCTGAAGCACCCGCATCGCCGAAATCTTGTTCTGCAGTTGCGATTTTTCGTTCTGGCAAGTCACGACGATACCCGTTGGGATGTGGGTTAGACGAACCGCCGAGTCGGTGGTGTTCACCGATTGGCCGCCCGGGCCGCTGGAGCGGTAAACATCAACCCGCACATCGCCTTCCGGAATGTCGATGTGATCGGTGGTGTCCACCACCGGAAGGACCTCGACTTCGGCGAACGACGTCTGGCGTCGATTCTGGTTGTCGAACGGGCTGATCCGCACCAATCGATGGGTGCCCTGCTCGACGGACAACGTGCCGTAGGCGAACGGGGCGTGCACGGCGAACGTCGCGCTCTTGATGCCCGCCTCCTCGGCGTAGGAGGTGTCGAACACCTCGACGGGATACTTGTGCTGCTCGGCCCACCGGATGTACATCCGCATCAGCATCTCGGCCCAGTCGGCCGCATCCACCCCGCCGGCGCCGGAGCGGATGGTGACCAGCGCCTCCCGCTCGTCGTATTCGCCGGACAGCAGCGTGCGCACCTCGGTGGCCTCGATGTCGGCGCGCAGCGCCTTCAGCTCGGCGTCCGCCTCGGCGAGCGCTTCCGTTTTGCTGGCGGCACCTTCTGCTTCTTCGGCCGCCAGCTCGTAGAGCACCGGAAGGTCGTCGAGGCGCCGGCGCAACTCCTCGATGCGGCGCAGCTCCCCTTGCGCGTGTGACAGTTCGCTGGTCACCCGCTGCGCGCGGGCCTGGTCGTCCCACAACTGGGGATCGGACGCCTCGTGTTCGAGCTTCTCGATGCGGCTGCGCAGACCGTCCACATCGAGCACCCGCTCCACCGTGGTCAGGGTGGAGTCAAGGGCGGC
>NZ_LZJG01000279.1:0-2240 GCF_001667785.1 Mycobacterium sp. E3247
AGCGCAACCGGCAGTAGGCTGCCAGCATGGCTGATGTTCTGCCCACGCTGATACGCGCCGGTGCCGCCGCGCTCGGTTCTGCCGTCGTCGGCATCGGTTATGCCGCCGTCGTCGAGCGCAACGCCTTCGTCCTGCGCGAGATAACCATGCCCGTCCTGACGCCGGGCTCCACGCCGCTGCGGGTGCTGCACATCAGCGATCTGCACATGCTGCCCGACCAGCGCCGCAAACAGGCCTGGCTGCGCGAGCTGAGCAACTGGGAACCCGACCTGGTGGTCAACACCGGCGACAACCTGGCGCACCCCAAGGCGGTGCCCGCGGTGGTGCAGGCCCTCGGGGACCTGCTGTCGCGGCCGGGTGTCTTCGTGTTCGGCAGCAACGACTACTTCGGGCCGCGCCTGAAGAACCCGCTGAACTATCTGACCAACCCGTCGCACCGGGTCCACGGTGAGCCGCTGCCCTGGCAGGACCTGCGGGCGGCCTTCACCGAGCGCGGCTGGCTCGACCTGACCCACACGCGGCGCGAGTTCGAGGTGGCCGGCCTGCACGTCGCCGCCGCCGGCGTCGACGACCCGCACATCGACCGGGACCGCTACGACACGATCGCCGGACCGGCCAGCCCGGCCGCGAACCTGCGGCTCGGGCTGACCCATTCCCCGGAGCCGCGGGTGCTGGACCGCTTCGCCGCCGACGGCTACCAGCTGGTGATGGCCGGACACACCCACGGCGGCCAGGTCTGCCTGCCGCTCTACGGCGCCCTGGTCACCAACTGCGGCCTGGACCGGTCGCGCGCGAAGGGCCCGTCCCGCTGGGGCGCGCACATGCAGCTGCATGTCTCCGCCGGGATCGGCACCTCGCCGTTCGCGCCGGTGCGCTTCTGCTGCCGGCCCGAGGCCACGCTGCTGACGTTGATCGCCACCCCGATGGGCGGACGCGACTCGGCCAGCGACCTGAGCCGTTCGCAGCCAACAGTTTCGGTGCGTTGAGCCAGCGGACCCGGATCGCGGTCCGCAGCCGCTCGCGGTGCTGGACGGACGACGCGGTCCGGCTGATCCACGCCGACGCCCGCCGCAGCGCCGACACCCACCTGCTGCGCTACCCGCTGCCGTCGGCGTGGGGCCAGGATCGCAGCGGTGTCGGCGGCGATGTCGATGTGGCGCTCTACCTCAAGGACGAGACCACGCACATCACCGGCAGCCTCAAGCACCGGCTGGCGCGGTCGTTGTTCCTGTATGCGCTGTGCAACGGGTGGATCAACGAGGGCACCACCGTGGTCGAGGCCTCGTCGGGCTCCACCGCGGTGTCGGAGGCCTACTTCGCCGCCCTGCTGGGCCTGCCGTTCGTGGCCGTGATGCCGGCGTCCACCAGCCCGTCCAAGGTGGCGCTGATCGAAGCCCAAGGCGGCCGTTGCCATTTCGTGCGCGACTCCTCCGAGGTGTACGCCGAGGCCGAGCGGGTCGCCCGCGACACCGGCGGGCATTACCTGGACCAGTTCACCAATGCCGAACGCGCCACCGACTGGCGGGGCAACAACAACATCGCCGAGTCGATCTTCGACCAGATGGCCGAGGAGGCGCATCCGGTCCCGGAATGGATCGTGGTCGGTGCGGGCACCGGCGGCACCAGCGCGACGATCGGCCGCTACATCCGCTACCGGCGGCACGCCACCCGGCTGTGCGTCGTCGACCCGGAGAACTCCGCGTTCTTTCCCGCCTACGCCGAGGGCCGCTGCGACGTCGTGGTGTCCGGGTCCTCTCGCATCGAGGGCATCGGCCGGCCACGGGTCGAGCCGTCGTTTCTGGCCGACGTGGTCGACCGCATGGTCTTGGTCCCCGACGCGGCGTCCGTCGCCGCCGCCCGCCACGTCAGCGCCGTCCTGGGGCGCCGGGTGGGGCCCTCGACGGGCACCAACGTGTGGGGCGCGTTCGGGCTGCTCGCCGAGATGGTCGCCGAGGGCCGCAGCGGTTCGGTGGTCACGCTGCTCGCCGACAGCGGCGACCGCTACCAGGACACCTACTTCAACGACGAGTGGGTCAGCGCGCAGGGACTCGATCCGAGTGGCCCCGCCGAGGCGTTGACGGAGTTCGAGCGCTCCTGCCGGTGGCCGTGACCCGCCACGCCGCGATTTGGCCAGCCGCTGGGCCGGTGCGATAGGCTGTCGGAGCTTCAAGCGGGGTGTGGCGCAGCTTGGTAGCGCGCTTCGTTCGGGACGAAGAGGCCGTGGGTTCAAATCCCGCCAC
>NZ_LZJG01000280.1:0-666 GCF_001667785.1 Mycobacterium sp. E3247
CGGCCGAATTCGGCGCGATTCCCGGTGGCATACACGACGGCCAAGCCTTCGCCCGCGCTCACGATCGTGCCCATGAAGGCCAGATCGCTCGCGTCGGCCAGGTCGGTTCCGGGCGGCACCGGATGCGGCGCTTTCTCCGATCCGGTCGATTCCCCGGTCAGGATGCTTTCGTTGCATTCCAGGCCTGTGACGTCGATCAGCCGGACGTCGGCCGGGACCGCCTCCCCCAGCGACAGCCGGATCACGTCGCCCGGTACCAGCTCGCTGACGGCGACCGAAACGAACTCTCCGTCGCGGCGCACCAGCGCGTTGTGGTGCACGCTCGCGTGCAGTTCGGCGGCGGCCCGCTCGGCGCGGTACTCGTTGATGAAGCCCAGGCCGATGCTGGCCGCCAGGATGATGCCGATGATGACGGCCTGCATGCTGTCGCCCAGGAAGTACGAGACGACCGCGGTGCCGGCCAGCAGGATGAGCACCGCGTTGCGCAGTTGACGACCCAGCACCGCAAGGGCGTTGACGCGATGGGTCCGCACCGCGTTGGGTCCGTAACGCGTCAGCCGGGCGGCGGCCTCCGCGCTGGACAACCCGGCGGCCGAGCTGTCCAGCCGGCGCAGCACCTCGTCGAGCGGCGCGGCCGCGACCAGCATCGCCTTCGGGGCCTCCGAA
>NZ_LZJG01000281.1:0-3129 GCF_001667785.1 Mycobacterium sp. E3247
ATCAGCGACGGCTCGAGATATCACGCACTCAACCCGGAGTTGTTCTACTGGGCGCACGCGACCTTCGTGGACCAGGTCATCTACACCACCGACACGTTCATCCGTCGGCTGTCCCACGCGGAGAAGGCGCAGATCTTCGACGAGGGCAAGGTGTGGTACCGCCTCTACGGGGTCAGCGACCGCGGCCAGCCGCAGACCTACGACGAATTCCTCGCCTACTGGGACGAGATGCTCGAGCGGTTCGTCCCGCACAAGACGGTCTTGTATGGCACCGGCTACATCCGCAAGGGAATTCCCGGTCCGCGCCGGATCCCGAAGCCGGTGTGGAAGGTGGTGTCGGCGCCACTCAACGCCTACACCCGCCTGGTCCTAGTCGGGACCATGCCGCCGCAGATGCGCGAGGTTTGCCGGTTGGAGTGGGACGCGAAGAGGGAGAAGCGTTTTCAGCGGTTCGCCGCCGCCATGCGCGCGCTCAACCCGCTGATCAGCCGGCTGCCGGTCGGGGCGATCTACACGCCCTGGGCGGCCAGGGCGTGGCGGAAATCAGGCGTCGACCCGCGGCGGCTGCACAACCGCGCGGCTTAGCCGCTCCGTTCGGCGGCGGCGACGCCGCCTTTGAGCAGCTCGCCGATGACCTTCTTGAACACCGGCAGCATCAGCCGGTCAATACCGGGAATCTTCAGCGTTGACCGCAGGTGCCAGCTGACCTCGGTCCCCGTGTCTGTTTCACGCAGCCGGACCGTGCCGATGTGATCCCGGGTCGGTGCGCCGGAGAGCATCTTGTACGCGTAGCGGGTGGGCCGCTCGTACTCGATGATCTCCTCGACGAACGGGGGTCCGATCGCCTCCAGGCGTCTGATCGCGCCGACACCGTTCGGGGCGGGGGTTCCCTCGCGGTCGAGCGTGCTACGACGGATCGCCCACGTGCAGTCCGCGATCCCGCGGTGGTTGGTCATGGCGTCGAACACGGTCTCGATCGGCGCCGTGGAGGTCCGGGTGAGGGTGAACTCGATCATTCGCACTCCCTGCTGTCCGCCGTGTCTCGGTGCACAGAACATAGCGCTTCCCCGGCGACGACGGCACGACCCGCCCGGAAGTGAACGGCGGGTACATGCCAGCGAAATTCCATGCGAAGTAAGCCAATACGGCGGCGGGCGCTTGGCGAGCGGTTGAGGATGGGCCAGGATCTGTTGATATGGCCGCTATCGACTTCTCGCTGTTGGACGTTCCGAGATCGGACCCGGTCGAGGATCCCGAGGTCTACCTTCGCGCGGCGATCGCGTGGCACTTCGGCGAGGACACCGGTTCAGCATTCTGGTTGCGGACCGCCGCGGCGCTGGACTTCGATCCGTTGACCGACGTCAACACCTTCGCCGATCTGCGGCTGTTTCCCAACCTCGTCAACGAATTGCGCGAGGTGCCGGTGGAAGACCTCATCCCGCGCGGTTACGGCGAACCGCGTCCGGTGCCCCAGGTGTTCGAATCGGGCGGAACCACCGGAGCGCCGAAACGGACTGCGCAGCTTCCGGATTGGGTCGCGCAGGTGGTGCGCTGGCAGACCGAGGACTTTGCCGACGGTGGGTTTCGCCGCGGCCAGGGCTTCCTGTGCCTGATGCCGAGCGGCCCCCACGGGGTGGGCTATTTCTCGCGGCTGGTCTCCGAGCGGCTCGGCGCGACGTTCCACGCGATCGACATCGATCCCCGGTGGGTGAAGAAGCTCGCCGCCCGCAGCGCCGCCGGTGAAGTCGCGGCCTACGTCGACCACGTTGTCGAGCAGGCCCTGTTCGTGCTGCGGACGCAGAACGTCGCGAACCTGCACACCACCCCGCCGCTGCTGGAGGCCATGGCCCGGGACGACCGGGTGGTCGATCTGCTGAACGAGAAGATCCGCTACCTGTTGCTCAGCGGCGCGCACGTGGACGCCGACACCCTCGACCTGCTCCGCGATCTCTTCCCGGCGACCACGATCACCATGGCCTTCGGCAGCACCATGGTGCTGTCCCAAGCGGTCACCCGAACCGACGGCGGCGATGCGTTCGTGTTCGACCCGCGGACACCGTACGTGGTGTTCTGGGTGGTCGATCCCGACACCGGCGAACGGGTGCCCTATGGGCAGACCGGGCAGGTGGTGATGCACCACGTCAGCAAGGGCATGTTCATCCCGAACAACCTGGAGCGAGACCTCGCTGTCAGGGAACCTGGCCCGGCGGGCGAGCTCAGCGACTCGGTCAGTGCGGTCCGCCCGGTCTCCACCTTCGAGGGCGAGGCCGTGATCGAGGGCGTGTACTGACCATGGCGGTCGGACGGGCGGGAGCCGCAACCGATTTGGTGTCGATCGATGCGCTGGGTCCCGGCGAGCAGTACCGGACCCGCCGCCGCGAGATCCTGCTCAGCACCGCCGGCGCCGCGGTCGCCGAGCTGAGCATCGTGCCGCCGCTGTATGTCTCGCGCACCCTGGCGGCGCAACGCAAGGCGGCTCCAATGCCCGTCGGGCAGCGCGCGGCGGCGCTGGAGGCGGCCGCGGGCATCTTCGCCGACGGCGTCATCGCCGGGCTGGACTTCGAGGGCTACGTCGGGCTGGCCAGCCGGATTTCGGGACTGCCGATCGCGGTCACCCGCGCCGGGGCGCGCGCCGTGGCGGACGCCGTGGGCGGCGCGGTCGACGCGGTCCGGCCGGCCCGCCCGGTGGGCGCGACGCTGGATTGGCGCGAGGAACCCACCCGGCGGGGAGGCGCGGTATGGGCGCGGCGCGGGGAGGTGTTCGCCGTGCACGCGGCGGGAAACGGTCCGGGCGTGCACGGCCTGTGGCCGCAGGCGCTGGCGCTGGGCTACCGGGTCGCGGTGCGGCCGTCCCGCCGCGAGCCGCTGACCGCCCACCGGCTGGTGCATGCCCTGCGGCAGGGCGGCTTTCGCCCCGAGGACGCCGCCTACCTGCCCACCGATCATGCCGGCGCCGACGAGATCATCCGGTCGGCCGACCTCGCCATGGTCTACGGCGGGCAGCCGGTCGTCGACAAGTACGCCGGCGACCCGGCGGTGATCGTCAACGGTCCGGGGCGCAGCAAGATCCTGATCACCGCCGACCAGGACTGGCGCGAGCACCTCGACCTCATCGTCGACTCGATCGCC
>NZ_LZJG01000282.1:0-15896 GCF_001667785.1 Mycobacterium sp. E3247
CGCCCGCGGCGAAACCGAATGGCTGCCGCCACCGCACCTGGACCGCGGCCAACCCCGCACCAACCCCTACCACCACCGGAGAAAAACTCCTACGCGACGACGACGATGACGACAGGCCGTAGCCTGTGAAGCCAGTTGCGGCACAAAGCTTTAGGAGCGGGCGAGCTTCTCGCGCAGCCGGCGGTTGACCGGTTCGGGCAGTAGCTGCGAGACGTCACCGCCGAACGTGGCGACCTCCTTGGCCAACGAGGACGACACGAACGAGTACCGCGGTGTCGTCGCGACGAAAAACGTGTCGACACCGGCGATGTGCTTGTTCATCTGCGCCATCTGCAGCTCGTATTCGAAGTCGGTGCCGGTGCGCAGCCCCTTGACGATGGCGGTCATGCCCTGCGACCTGACGAAGTCGACCACCAAGCCCTGACCGGCCTCGACGCGAAGGTTGGGCAGATGCGTCGTCGACTCGGTGATCATCGCGATCCGCTCGTCGAGGTCGAACATGCCCTTCTTCGCGGGATTGGTCAGGATCGCCACCACCACCTCGTCGAACTGGGCCGACGCCCGCTCGAAGACGTCGATGTGGCCCAACGTCACTGGATCGAACGACCCCGGGCATACCGCGCCACTCATGACGAAAGACGGTACACGCCCGCCTCAGAGTCGTTCGGCCATCTCCAGCCGGGTGTCGCCGTACACGCGCGGCGGCCACACGGACCAGCCAGCCGGCCAGGTCAACGGCGCGCCGGTCGCCGCGCGCTCCACCACCGCCACGGTTCCGGCAGCCACCCAACCATGCGTGACCAAAGCGGCCAGCATGGCTTCGACCTCGGCGGACTCGACGTCGTAGGGCGGGTCGGCCATAACGAGGTCGACCGGCCTCGCGGTCCCGGCCGCCAAAACGGTTGCGACCGCCCCGCGGCGCACCGCCGCACCTGCCAAACCCAGGGCGTCGATGTTGCGTGCGATGACCGACGCGCTGCGCTGATCCGATTCCACGAACAACGCCGAGGCGGCACCGCGTGACAACGCCTCCAATCCCAGTGCGCCCGAACCGGCATAGAGGTCCAGCACCGCGGCGCCGGTCAGGTCATGGCGCGCGGTCAGGATGTTGAAGAGCGACTCGCGCACCCGATCGGTGGTGGGTCTGGTTCCCCGCGGCGGCACGGTGATCCGCCGGCCCCCCGCCGCGCCGCCGATGATCCGGGTCACCTGCCAACACTTACAGCAGCGTCGACCAATAGTCCCAGAACCGCGCCATGATCAGCAGGAACACGGCAGTGAACCACAGCGCGGTGACGGACCAGCGCCATTGGTACAGCACCGCCGCCACACCGTGGTCCCGGCGTTGCAGCGCGGGACGGCAGGCGATCGACGCGACGACCACCAGCAGCGTGATGGTGGCCGCCCAGACGACCATGCAGTACGGGCACAACGCGCCGATCTTGTACAGGCTCTGGTAAATCAACCAGTGCACGAACACCGCGCCGATCACCAGGCCGATCGTCTGTCCTATCCAATACCATTGCGGCAAACGGACTTTCGTCACGGCGAGCAGCCCGGTCACGACCACCACGGTGAACGCCACCAGGCCCAGCAGCGGGTTGGGGAATCCCAGCACCGACGCCTGCGGGGTGACCATCACCGAGCCGCACGACAGGATCGGGTTGAAGTTGCACGACGGCACATACGCCGGGTTGAGCAGGAGGTCGATCTTCTCCACCGTCAGCGTCGCGGAGGCAGCCAGGCCGATCACGCCGGCGATCAGCACCCACCACGCGCTGGGCGCCGGTACGCCCGCTTCGGGACGCGATTGCGGTGTCAGGTCGCCGGTTTCGGCTGACACCGGTGTGGTCACGCGGCCGCGGGGGCCACGGCGCCGTCGATGCCCGGCACGTCGCCCACGATGCTCTTGATCTTGGCCACCAGGGCGTCGGGTGTCGACGGGTCGTAGTCGTCGCCATTGATCTTGATGGTCGGCGTGGCGTTGATCTTCGCGGCCGACGCCTCAGCGGTGACCTTCGCGATGTACTTGCCGCTGTTGATGCAGTCGGGCACCTTGCCGACGACGCCGGACTCGCGGGCCAGCTCGATCAGCCGGGCGTTGTCCGGGAAGCTGGTGCCGCGTTCGCTGGGCTGCAAGTCGGTGGTGTACAGCGCGGTGTGGAATCGCCGGAACGCGTCGAGGGACTCGTCGGCCACGCAGAGCGCCGCGGCGCCCGCCCGCGAGGAGTAGTTCTGGTTCCTGGCGTTGTCGAGGATCGACACCATCGAGTAATCGGCCGCGATGGCACCGACGTCGATGAGCCTGGACACCGTCGGACCGAACGTGCGCTCGAAGTTGCCGCAGGCCGGGCACAGGAAGTCCTCGTAGAACGTGACCACGGCCTTGGGGTTGCTGGTACCGGGCTGGGTGACCAGTTTGCTCGACGTCACGCGCACCGTGTCGCCCCCGCCGATGGCGGCGGTCTTCTTGTGGTGTGTGACCACGATGTAGGAGACCAGCGCGACCAGGAAAATGACGACGACGGCGGTCCCACCGATCTGAATCAGCCGGCCCGACTTACCGTCGGCGGCCTTCATGTCAAAGCGCGGGGGGCGTTTGGATTTGTCGGCCACAGTCTGCGTGATCCTTCGGTACTCGGGTTGTCATTCGTCGATGGGCGTCAATCGTTCGTGGGCGCCTCTAGGTTACCGACGCCGACCGCGCGACAGGTCAGACTCGGCTCAGGTGGGCACGCAGAGCCGAAATCAACTCGGTGGTCGCGGCGGCACTGCCGCCGCCGAGCTGGAACAGGTTGGCGAAGCCGTGCGTCAACGAACCCATGCACCGCAGATCGACCGGGGTTCCGGCGGCCTGCAGGGCCGCCGCGTAGCTCTCGCCCTCGTCGCGCAGCGGATCGAAACCCGCGACCGCGATCAGCGCCGGGGCGAGCCCGGCCAGCGACTCGGCCAGCAGCGGCGACACCCGCGGATCCGCCCGGTCGACGCTCGAACGGCGCAGGTATTGCGACTCGAACCAATCGATGTCGCGCTTGGTCAGCAGGAACCCGCGGGCGAACAGGCTCAGCGAGCGGGTCTGCGTGGTGAAGTCGGTACGCGGGTAGATCAGCCACTGCAGCACGGGGGCGGGCACGCCCTCGTCGCGCGCCAGCTGGCAGACGACGGCGGCCAGGTTGCCGCCCGCGCTGTCGCCGCCGACGGCGACCCGGCCGGGCGCGGCGCCGAGCTCCTCGGCGTGGTCGTGCGCCCAGCGGAAGGCGGCGTACGCGTCCTCGACCGCGGCCGGGGCCGGGTGTTCGGGGGCCAGGCGGTAGTCGATCGACAGCACGTGGATGCCGGCATCGCGGCACGTCAACCGGCACAGCGCGTCGTAGGAGTCCAAGTCGCCGATCGACCATCCGCCGCCGTGATAGAAGACCAGCAGCGGCGCCGACGCCCCGTTGGCGGGACGGTAATGGCGCGCGGGGATGTCACCGGCCTGCCCGGGCAACGACAGGTCATCGACGTCGACGTGGATCTGCGGGCCAGGAAGTTCGAGCGACAGCTGGCGCATCTGAGCGCGCGATGCAGCCGGGTCGTCGTCGACGACCAGGCCGTCGATTCCGACGGCCCGCAGACCGGAGAGCATCAGCTGAAGCGTCGGATCCAGCGTGTTGCCGTCGATGGTCACCGAGCGGCCCCCGAACAGCGCGCGCTTGGCGGGTGTCGGGATCCACGGAATGACCTTGACACCGATCGTGGATACGGCGCCCTGCATGCGACTGGCCAGGCGCATGGGCGGGTGTTTCACACCGAGGTGAAGGTCGGGCGCGGGCACGCTCTTGGTCATGGACACTCCCTCGGTTGAACGTCTTCGGCCCCGGCGGCCACCGAGCGGGCGCGGCTCGTGCCTGGGCTGCGCGCCTACCGGCAGGCCGATTACCGGTTCCGGTGCGCCGTGTGACCAACTCTACGTGGTGCGGAATTTGTGAAATGCGGACCAGGGGCGGATATCACCGCGCCCCGCCGCGCCGTTGATGAGGTGGTATTTTCCAGGCCGGTAATATCGTGATCCCCTAGCCGAACCGCCTAACGGATTGCGAGCAGCTTCGACGTGTTCGATTTTCGAACTCAGCGCCTTCAACTCGGCGCCGATGCAATGTCGATCTCCTCGCTCGATGAGGGCATCAGGTTGGCCCCACGACCCTTCAATTTCACAGGCAGGTGAATGACATTGGCTGGCGAGTCGGGCGCTGCCGTGCCCTCTGTAGCGCTTAATGACGAAAACACGATGCCGGTGCTTGGCCTCGGTGTCGCGGACTTATCGGAGGACGAGACCGAACGCGCGGTCTCGGCAGCGCTGGAGATGGGCTGCCGGCTGATCGACACCGCCGCCGCCTACGGCAACGAAGCGGCTGTCGGCCGCGCCATCGCGGCCTCCGGAATTCCCCGCGCGGAACTGTTCGTCACCACCAAACTGGCCAGCGCCGACCACGGATTCCTGCGATCCATCGAGGCGTGCAAGGAGAGCCTGGAGCGCCTCGGCCTGGATTACCTCGACCTGTACCTGATTCACTGGCCCGTGCCGTCACGGGGTGAGTACGTGAATTCGTTCGGCGGGCTGATCCAGTGCCGCGGGGACGGGCTGGCCCGTTCGATCGGCGTCTCGAACTTCACCGAAGTGCATGTCACCGACATCATCGACCTGACCTTCGTCACGCCGGCGGTCAACCAGGTCGAACTGCACCCGCTGCTCAATCAGGCCGAGATCCGCAAAGCCGACGCCGAGCACAACGTCGTCACCCAGGCCTACACGCCGTTGGCGCTGGGGAAGCTGATGGACAACCCGACGCTGACCTCGGTCGCCGGCGAGTACGGCAAGACTCCCGCACAGGTGCTGCTGCGGTGGAACCTGCAGCTGGGCAACGCGGTGGTCTTCCGGTCGGCCAAGCCCGAGCACATCGCCGGGAATCTCGACGTGTTCGACTTCGAGTTGGCCGCCGAGCACATGGACGCGATCAACGGGCTCAACGACGGCACCAGGTTGCGCCCGGACCCCAACACCTTCGAGGGCGCCTGAGTCAGCCCGCCGGGCAGGTGGCCGCCGCCTGACGCAAAACCCCCGTCGACGGCTGGTCCACCGGTAGCGCGTAACCGCGCAGCACCGCGATGAACTGCATGGCGTATTGACAGGCGAACGCGGCGTTCGGCGGCATCCATTGCGCGGGCGCCGCGTCGCCCTTGTCCTGATTGGCCTGCCCGTCGACGGCCAGCAGGTTGGCCGGATCGTTGGCGAACCGCAGCCGCTCGTCGGCGGGCCAGGTGTAGGCGCCCATGTCCCAGGCGTAGGCGAGCGGGACGATGTGGTCGATCTGCACCGCCTCGCCGACCTTGGCGCCGCGCGCAAAGGCGATGGTCTTGTTGGTGTACGGATCGTGCAGGGTGCCGGTGGCCACCGCGTCCGGGCATCGCTTGGTCGACACGAACGTCTTGTCGACGAGGTCGCGGTTGAGGATGTCGTCGCGGGTGTCGCAACCGTTGTGCCCCATCGGGGCGTCGTTGTCGTCGGTCCACGCGTCGCCGAACGCGGCCCTGCGGTAGTCATACCGGTGCGCCCGCAGCGGCAGCACCGCGATACCCGCGAGCACATCCGTGCCCGGCTGCACCGTCGGGACGTCGGCGCGCGCCGCGTATTCGTCCGCGTGCCTGGCCGCCGAGGATCCGACCGTCTGGTAGGCCACCACCAGCGCCAGGGCCGCGACCGCGCACAACCACAGCAACACCTTGCGGTTCATGACTTGTCCAGGTATTCGATCCGGTCGGTGTTGACGAAAGGTGCTGCCAGCAAAGCCAATTCGGGGCTTGTCGGGTTGTCGGCGTACGTTCGGACGCAGAAGTCGCGCGCCGCCTCGATGACGTCGCGGTGATCGGCCAACGACAGCAGCCGCAGATTGATGGCGCGACCGGACTGGTTGCGGCCCAGGACGTCTCCCTCGCGGCGCTCCTTGAGGTCCAGGTCGGCGAGCGCGAACCCGTCCAAGGTCGAGGCGACGGCGGAGAGCCGCTTGCCCGCCGGCGACTGCGGTGAGACCCAACTGGCGAGCAGGCACAGGCTGGGATGTTGGCCGCGGCCGATGCGGCCCCGCAGCTGATGCAGTTGGCTGATGCCGAAGCGGTCGGCGTCCATCACCAGCATCACGGTGGCATTGGGGACGTCCACGCCCACCTCGATGACGGTGGTGCACACCAGCACATCGGTCTCACGGGCCCGAAACGCCGCCATCGCCGCGTCCTTCGCGTCGGCGGACAACCGACCGTGCATCAGCCCGAGCCGCAGGCCGGACAACTCGCCCGACCGCAACCGTTCGTAGAGTCCCACGGCGGTTTCCGACGGTTTGGCGTTCTGCTCCTGCTTGTCCGGGTCGTCCGTCTCGTCGATCCGGGGCGCCACCACGTAGGCCTGGCGGCCGGCGGCGACCTCTTCGGTGATGCGCCGCCAGGCCCGCTCGAGCCAGGCCGGCTTGTCCTTGACGAAGATGACGTTGCTGGTGATGGGCTGGCGTCCGCGCGGAAGCTCGCGCAGCGTCGAGGTTTCCAGATCGCCGTAGACGGTCAGCGCGACCGTGCGCGGTATCGGCGTGGCCGTCATCACCAGCAGGTGCGGCGTGACACCGGGACGGGCCTTGGCCCGCAACTGATCTCGCTGTTCGACGCCGAACCGGTGTTGCTCGTCGACCACCACCATGCCCAGTGTGCGGAACTCCACCGCGTCCTGCAACAGCGCATGGGTGCCGACGACGATCCCGGCCTGACCGCTCGCCACCTCGTCACGGACCTGCTTCTTCTGCGCCGCGGTCATCGAACCGGTGAGCAGCGCGACCCGGGTGGCCACCCCGCCTTCACTGTCCGCACCACCCAGCTGACCCGCCATCGCCAACGGGCCCAGCACGTCGGTGATCGACCGAAGATGTTGGGCGGCAAGGACTTCGGTGGGCGCCAGCAGCGCGCACTGGTAACCGGCGTCGACCAGCTGCAGCATCGCCAGCACCGCGATGATGGTCTTCCCGGACCCGACCTCGCCCTGCAGCAGGCGGTTCATCGGCCGGGTCGCCGACAGCTCCCTGGCGAACACGTCGAGCACTTCGCGTTGTCCCGCGGTCAGCTCGAACGGCAACCGCCCCAGCAGTTCCGCGGACAGACCGTCGGAGCGCGGCGGCGCCGGCGGCCCCGATTCCGACAGCTCGCTGTGCCGCCGGGCGACCAGCGCCCACTGCAACCCGACGGCCTCGTCGAAGGTCAGGCGCTCCCGGGCCCGCATGCGCGCCGACTCGTCCTCGGCCAGATGAATGTCGCGCAACGCGCGATCCTCGGAGACCAGGTGGTGCCGGTCGCGCAGATCGGCGGGCAACGGGTCATCCACCGGATCCAGGACGTCAAGCACCTGGCGCACGCACCGGAAGATGTCCCAGCTCTGCACCTTGGTGGTGGCCGGATAGATCGGGAAGAACGCCCGCTCGAACGCCGCCATCTGCAGTTCGCCGGTGGTGGCCTGCGAGGCGATGGCGATGTTCTTCAGCGAACTGGTGCCCCGGTTCTTGCCGTCCGGGGAGTCGAGGATGAGGAACGCCGGATGGGTCAGCTGCATGACGTCCTTGAAGAACCCGACCTCCCCGGAAAGCATCACCTTGGTGCCCTTGGTCAGGTCCTTCTTCAGGTAATTGGCGTTGAAGAAGGTCGCGGTCACCTTGTTGCGGCCGGAGCCGAGGGTGATGCGGTGGCAATCCTTCTTCGGGGTCTTCTTCATCGGCCAGGTCTTGGTCTCGGCGATCGTGTCGACGATGGTGATGTGCTCGCCGGCCGGCGGGCGCTGGTGGTCGGCGTCCCAGCGGGTCGCGCCCTCGGTGTAGCTGCGCGGATAGTGGCGCAGCAGATCGTCGACGGTACGGATGCCCAGCTCCTCGTCGAGCTGGTCGGCGGCCTTGGCGCCCACCACGAAGTCCAGCCGGTCGCGCAGCGACGCCACGGCTACTCGACCCCGATCAACAGCGCGTCACCGCGGTGGCCGGTCCGGTAGGTGACCAGCTCGGTCCCCGGGTGGTGATCGTGCATGTGTTCTTCCAGGGTGTCGCCCAGGGCCGCGGCCGCATCGTCGGTTTCGATGCCCGCGCCCACCAGCACCGTCACCAGGTCGCCGCCGGAGGCCAGCAGCAGGTCGAGCAGACCGATCGCCGCCGCGGTCGCGTCGGCGGCGACGATCAGCACCTCATCCCCCGCGATGCCCAGGCCGTCGCCCGGCTGGCAGCGGCCCGCCCAGGTCAGCGCGCTCTCGGTCGCGACGCGCACCGAGCCGTGCCGGGCCGCGCCCGCCGCGCGCGCCATGGTGTAGCCGTCGTCCACCGCCTGCCGGTCGTTTTCGTGCACGGCCAGCGCGGCCAGCCCCTGCACCATCGATCCCGTCGGGATCGGGACCACATCGATGCCCCAGCCGATGGCCGCCGTGCACCCGGCCACCAGTTCCTCGGCCGGCACGTACCCGTTGGGCAGGACCATCACCTGCGCGGCACCGGTGTCGACCACCGCCCGCATCAGCTGGTGGGCGCTGATGTTGGTGACCGGGTCGCCCGCGGCCGGATCGCACTGCAGCACGCAGGCGCCTTCCCCGCCGAACAGCTCGGCGGCACCCTCCCCGTCGACGACGGCGAGCACCGCGCGTTCCCGCGTCCAGCCGCCGGCCGGCAGCCCGGTGGCGCCGGAGCTCAACGCCGAAATCACGATGCGGCTCAGCCGTCCCGCGGCCAGCCCCGCCTCGACCGCGGCGCCGGCGTCGTCGGTGTGCACGTGCACCGAGTACGCGCGCTGCGCCGACGAGGTGGCGGCGGCGATACCCACGGAGTCGCCCAGCTCGCCGAGCCGGTCACGCAGCGCGTCGGCGGCGGCCGGATCGCAGCCCTCCAGCCGGTACATCACTTCGAATTGCGGCGCGGGGCGTTCCGCGGCGCCCTGCGGCTGCGGCGCGCGCGGCGACAGCTCGTACACGGTTCGGGCGGGCGCCTGTCCGGTGACGGCGGTGCGCAGGGCGTCCAGCAGCACCAGCAGGCCGCGCCCGCCCGCGTCCACGGCCCCGGCGTCGGCCAGCACGTCGAGCTGTTCGGGCGTCTTCTCCAGCGCCACGACCGCCGCGTCACCGGCGGCGACGATCGCCGAGGGGAGGTCGTCCCCGGCCTGGGCGCACTCCGCGACGGCGTCGGCGGCGGCGCGCAGCACCGAGACGATGGTCCCGGGGATCTCCTCCCCGCCCATCGACGTGATGACCAGGTCAACACCGCGACGCAGCGACGCCCCGAGCAGGGCCGCGTCGATGTGGGACAGCTCGCCGCCGGAATCGGCGGCCGCGACGGCGGTGGTGTCGGCGATGCCGCGCAGGATCTGCGACAAGATCACGCCGGAGTTGCCGCGGGCGCCGTTCAGGGCGCCCGCGGACATGGCTGCGGCGGCCTTGGCGACGCAGGCCGAACCGCCCTCGGAACCGAGGCCGGCGCTGGCCTCGGCCAGCGCCGAACGCATGGTGAACAGCATGTTGGCCCCGGTGTCGGAATCGGCAACCGGGTAGACGTTGAGCCGGTTGATCTCGTCGATGTGGGTGATGAGGTCGCTGACGGCGGTGTGCGCCCAGTCCCGCAAGGTGGTCGCGTCCAGTCGACGCTCCGACGGTCCCAGTGTGATCCACCTCCTCCGGTGCCTGCCGGTGCCCAGCCCCCGGTGGGCGCCAGCGTAGCTCGGCGACTCGGCGGACGACTGCCCGTGACCACCACCCGCTTGCGGGGCCGCCCGGCCCAT
The DNA here is from genome assembly GCF_001667785.1 of Mycobacterium sp. E3247. NCBI lineage: Bacteria > Bacillati > Actinomycetota > Actinomycetes > Mycobacteriales > Mycobacteriaceae > Mycobacterium > Mycobacterium sp. E3247. The sequence continues at coordinate 9,817 of NZ_LZJG01000282.1, forward strand.
TGAGCCTAGCCAGGCGCGACGACAAAGGTGCTGATCGTTTTGGTGGTTGCCACGACAATCGGTATCCTGGTTGGGCCCGGGTCAACCCGGGATGTCCCGGCCACGTGTGAGACCGCCGAGCCGGACCCCCGAGATTTGAGGAGCTTGAACAATGGCCGCTGTGTGCGACATCTGCGGGAAAGGCCCCGGCTTCGGCAAGTCGGTGTCGCACTCCCACCGCCGCACCAGCCGCCGGTGGGACCCCAACGTCCAAACCGTGCACGTTGTCACCCGCCCGGGCGGCAACAAGCAGCGCCTCAACGCCTGCACCTCCTGCATCAAGGCCGGCAAGGTCGCCAGGGGCTAGTCCGGGCCTAGTCCGCAGCTACATCACGGCTACATCACCGGCTACATCACGGCTTACATCACCGGCTACATCACGATGTGCCCGGCGTCGACGGGTATCGACACGCCCGTCACGTAGCGGGCGCGCGGACCGACCAGCCACAGCACCGCTTCCGTCACGTCTTGCGCTTCGACCAGCGGCACGTCGGGCAGCAGCATCTGCGAGACGGCCGGGTTGGGGTTCTCCAGCATCCGGTTGACGACGAAGTCGTTCAGGATCATCGGCGTCATGACGCCGCTCGGATGCACCGAGTTGACCCGGATCTTGTGTGGCGCATAGGCATTGGCCGCTGACCGCATCAACCCCACCACCCCGTGCTTGGACGCGGCGTAGGCGAACATCGCCGCACTGCCGTCGCCGCCCCGGCCGGTCAGCCCCTGCGAGGAGCTGACCAGCACGATCGACCCGCCCCGGCCCTTGCGGATGATGGAGGGCACCGTCGCCAGCAACGTGTGCCACACCCCCTTGAGGTTGGTGTCGACGATCGTGTTGAACACCGGTTCGGAATGGGCTTCCGGGTCACCGATCGCCACCACCCCGGCGTTGGCGACGACGATGTCCACCTCCCCGAGGTGGTCGATCCCGCTTTGCACCGCGGCCTCCAGTTGCGGCAGGTCGCGGACGTCGGCGACGACGGGCGCCACCTTGCGGCCGGTGGCTTCGACCAGCCGCGCGGTCTCGTCGAGATCCGATTTGGTGCCCAGCGGGTAGGGAATCGCGTCGATATCGGCGCAGATGTCCACGGCGATGATGTCGGCGCCCTGTTCGGCGAAGGCCACCGCGTGACTGCGGCCCTGGCCGCGCGCCGCACCGGTGATGACGGCGACCTTGTTGTCGAGCTCACCCATGACTACACCTCCAGCTTCGTGCCGGTCTCTTGCTCGGCGAAGGCCACCAGGCGGGCGGCCGTGTCGTAGTCGCAGGCAACCGGCGAGCGGCCGATCAGCACCGGCCCTCCGCGCAGGCCGAACCTGCCGGTGACCCCGACGTAGCTGCCCGGGGGCAGCGGTTCGCTGATGCAGTACAGCGTGGGCGCCGCGCCTTCGTCGATGTCGTTGGCCAACCGGTCGGCCACCACCTTGACCACTTTGTGGGCCACCGACATCACCGGCGAGTCGCCGAGCTGCGACAGGTTCGAGGCCACCCAGCCCGGATGGGTGAGCTGGGTGACGACGGCGGATCCGGCGGCACGCAGCATGCGGTCCAGCTCCAGGCCCCACAGCATGACCGCGAGCTTCGATTGCGCGTAGGCGCCCAGCCGCGTCCACTTGTGCCGGCGCAGGTGCAGGTCGTCGAGGCGCAGCTGCGCCGAGCGGTGCGCGTCGGAGCCGACGTTGATGATCTGGGTCCGCACTTTGGGCAGCAGCAGATTGGTCAGCGCGAACGGCCCGAGCAGGTTGGTGCCCAGTGTCTTCTCGAATCCGTCCACCGTGTCGGTGCGGCGCTCGGTCAGCGCGCCGGCGTTGTTGATCAGGATGTCGATGTCGTCGTCGATCGACGAGGCGAAAGCCCGCACCGAGGACTGGTCGGCGAGGTCGACCCGGGCCACTTCGGTCGATCCGCCCATTTCGGCCGCGCGTTGCTCGCCCAACTCGGTGTTGCGCACCGCCAGGATCACGTGGGCGCCGACTTTCGCCAGGGCGCGGGCGGTGCCCAGCCCGACGCCGTTGGTCGCTCCGGTCACAATGATTCGTTTGCCGGTCAGGTCGCCGAGCCGGCTCGGGGTCCAAGGTAACGTCACGGCGATCAAGAGTAATGGTCGGTTCTATGTAAATTGGGCCGGTTCTGCCACCATTGTTGGCGGACGCGGAGGAGACGGCTCGACAGGTGGTTCCACATGAGTGACAGCGCGCGAGAAATCACCAACCTGATCTACACCTACGCCGAGCTTCTCGATGGAGGCGACCTGGACGGCGTGGCCCGGCTCTTCGAACACGGGCGCATCTGCGGGGTGGAGAACGGTCCACCGGAGACGGTGTTCGCCGGGTCCGCCCGGGTGCGCGAGATGTACGAGATGGCGACGCGCATCTACTCCGACGGCACCCCGAAGACCAAACACAACACGACCAACGTGCAGCTGTACATCGACGAGGCCGACGGGACCGCCCGCAGCACGTCCTACTATTGCGTCACCCAGGCCACCCCCGACCTTCCGCTGCAGGTGATCGTGACCGGGCACTACAAGGACACCTTTGCGCGGGTGGACGGCGTCTGGCGATTCGACAGCCGCACCATGTTCGTCGACCAGGTCGGCGACGTCAGCCGGCATTTGAAGTTCTGAGCGCGTGGCCGAGAAGCAGCGCATGCCTGATCACCCCGTCGCGACCAAATCCCAGCACGAACAGGAGCTGGCCGCATTCGACCTGATCGAGCATCCCACCGTCAAGGCCGCCTATCAGAGGGTGGGCGAGACCTGGCTGGGCCGGGCCAAGGCGTCGAAGGCGATGCGGGAGCGGTTCGAGGAGGCGTTCGCCGAGGTGATGTTCTCGGCGGCGGTGTGGTCGTCCAACCAGGACAAGCTGCGGCCGAAGGTCAGCTGCATCACCCGGCTGGCGCACCGCGTCGAGGGCCGGCGCATCCCCGGATCACGGTGGGGCATCGACAATCCCGACAGCGTGTACCGGGTGATCCCGATCTCCGGCGACGAGCGCTACGAGATCCACGGCCGGGTGGGCGAGCACCGGATGACGGAGAACTACTTCACGTTGTGGGATGCCCACATGGGCACCGTCGGCGTGCTCAACGGCCGCACCATGCGGGTCGACTCCGACGGCTGCTTCACCATCACGGTGGATGCCGACCCCGCCGGCGGACGGCCCAACCACGTGCAGACCTCCCCCGCGGCGCACGAGTTCTACATCCGCGACGTACTGCTGGACTGGGCCCGCGACGACCCCAATCACCTTGAGGTGCAACGGCTCGGCGGCCCGCCGGTGACCCCCGCGCGCACGCTCGACGAACAGGCCGAGGCCACCGCGGCGATGATGGATTACTTCGCCAACTTCACCGGCAAGCTCAGCCACGGCGTGTACAAGATGCCGGCCAACCACTTCGACCTGGCCTGGTCGGCCGACAAGGCCGGCGCGATGCGCAACCAGGTTTACGTCATGGGCCGCTTCGATCTCGCCCCCGACGAGGCGTTCGTGGTGGACCTCAACGACGGTGGCGCCGAGTACTTCACGGTGCCACTGAGCAACACCTGGGGCACCACGCTGGACATCCTCGACCGCACCGGCAGCCTGAACAAGGCGCAATCGGTGGCCAACGAGGACGGCGGCTACACCTATGTGATCTCCCCTACCGATCCGGGCGTGGCCAACTGGATCGACTCCGATGGGCTACGCGAGGGCATCCTGACGCTGCGGATGGCGGAATTCGGCGAGGCGGGTCCCCGCCCAGATCTGGGCGCGCACGGGCGGGTGGTCAAGCTGGACCGGCTCGACGCCGAGGTGCCGCACCTGCCGCCGGTGGGTCGGCAGCAGAGGGCAGCCGAACTCGCCGAGCGCCGGGCCGCGTATCTGCGGCGCCTGCCGGAGGGGGCGGCCTGAGGTGGCGCGTTGGCTGATCACCGGATGCTCCACGGGCTTTGGTCGCGAAATCGCCCGTGCGGCACTGGAAGCGGGCCACGACGCGATGGTGACCGCGCGGCGGGCCGAAGCGGTGCGCGACGTCGTCGACGAGTTCGGCGATCGCGCCGTGGCCGTCGCGCTCGACGTGACGGACCCCGAGCAGATCGCGGCGGCGGTGTCGGCGGCCGAGGCGGCGTTCGGCGGCGTCGACGTCCTGGTCAACAACGCCGGTCACGGCTACCTGTCCGCCGTGGAGGAGGGCGAGGACGCCGAGGTTCGGAAGCTGTTCGAGGTCAACTACTTTGGCGCTGTCAACATGATCAAGGCGGTGTTGCCGGCCATGCGTGCCCGCGGCTCCGGGCACATCATCAACATGTCATCGATGACCGGCCTGGTCGCCAATCCGCCCAACGCGTATTACTCGTCGACGAAGTTCGCGCTGGAGGCGATCACCGAGGCGCTCGCCGCCGAGGTGCGGCCGTTGGGCATCAAGGTGACCGCCATCGAACCGGGCGCCTTCCGCACCGACTGGGCGACACGGTCGATGAAAGAAACCGGCACGCCGATAGCCGATTACGTCGATGTGGCGGCGCGCAAGGATTTGATCAAGCAGTTCGCCGATCACCTGCCCGGTGATCCGAAGAAGGTCGCCGCCGCGGTACTGATGGTGACCACGCTCGAGGAGCCACCGCTGCGGCTGCTGCTGGGCCGCGACGTGCTGAAGGCCATGCGCGACAAGCTCGCCGCGCTCTCGTCGTCGATCGAGGAATGGAAGTCCGTCACCAAGGACGTCAATTTCGAGGGTGCGTAAGTTCACTCGTCAGTTCACTCGTCGAGGAAGACGGCGTGCCGGCCCACCGGGTCGCGCCCGATGTGCAGGTTGTTGGCGGGGAAATCGGGATCGGAGTAGCCGATCGCCAGGCCGCACAGGATGTTCAGCTCCGGCGGGATGTTCAGCTGCTCGCGCACGACGTCGGGATAGCCGGCGATCGCCACCTGCACGCAGGTGCCCAATCCCCGCGCGGTCAGGGCCAGCACCAGCGTCTGCAGGAACATGCCGACGCCCATACTGTCGGCGTAGCCGAGGTCTCGGTGCATGCACACGATGCCGCCCAGCGGTGCGCGGAAGAACTCCCAGTTGCGCAGCACGGCGATGCGCCGCGCCTCGGTGTCGTGGCGGGCAATGCCCATCGCACCGTAGACGTGTGCGCCGGTATCGCTGCGGAAATGGGCGAACTCGACGGGCAGCTGCGGCACCTTGGGTGGCTCGGAGCGCGCCCTTTCCAGCATGGCGGCGACCAACCGGTCGCGCGCCGCACCCGAGACGAACACCATGTGCCATGGCTGCACGTTGGAATTCGACGGCGCGCGCATGGCCAGTTCCAGCGATTCCTCCACCAGGTGGCGCGGCACCGGGTCAGGCAGAAAGAGCCGTGTCGAATGCCGCTGGCGGATGGTGTCTTCGAGGTCGTACATGGCTCTATGTTGTCAGGGCCGCTGGGGGCGATCGCGAGCGCGGCGAAGCCGGGCGAGGCGGATCGCCCCCATCTACCCCAGCGGCGATCGCGAGCGCGGCGAAGCCGGGCGAGGCGGATCGCCCCCATCTACCCCAGCGGCGATCGCGAGCGCGGCGTAGGCCGGGCGAGGCGGGTCGTTACGTCAAACGGGTTCGTCGTCGTCGGTGTCGCGGAGGAATCGTTCGGGGTGGTGGTAGCTGTTGGTGCGGGGTTGTCCGCGGTCCAGGTGCGGTGGCGGCAGCCATTCGGTTTCGCCGCGGGCGTTGGTGCGGGTGGTCCAGCCTTGTTCGGCGAGTCGGTTGTCGGGGCCGCACGCCAGGGTGAGGTCGTCGATGTCGGTGCGGCGGGTGGCTTGCCATCCGCGGACGTGGTGGACCTGGCTGTGGTAGGCCGGGGCGTCGCAGCCGGGTTTCGTGCAGCCGCGGTCCTTGGCGTACAACATGATTCGCTGGGCGGGCGAGGCGAACCGTTTGGTGTGATGCAGCGCAAGCGACCTGCCCCTGTCGAAGATCGCCAAGTAATGGTGAGCGTGGCCCGCCCAGCGGATCACGTCCGACATCGGCACCAGCGTGCCGCCGGCGGTCAACGCCTTACCGGCCGCGGCCTCCA
>NZ_LZJG01000283.1:0-5356 GCF_001667785.1 Mycobacterium sp. E3247
CTCCATCGCCTGGTGGATGCCGTCGAGGTCGCGTCCCGGGATGGGCAGGTCCCGCCCAGCCGTGGCGCCGCCGGCCAGCACCACCGCATCGAAGTCGGCGCGCAACTGCTCGGCGGTGATGTCCACCCCGACATTGACGCCCGCCCGGAATTCGGTTCCCTCGGCGCGCATCTGGTCCAGGCGGCGGTCGAGGACCCGCTTCTCCATCTTGAATTCCGGAATGCCGTAGCGCAGCAGCCCACCGATGCGGTCCGCCCGCTCGAAAACAGTGACCGTGTGGCCGGCGCGGGTCAGCTGCTGGGCGGCGGCCAAACCGGCCGGGCCCGAGCCCACCACCGCGACCTTCTTCCCCGTCAGCTTGTCCGGGGGCAGCGGCACGACGAAGCCTTCGTCGAAGGCGTGGTCGATGATCTCCAGCTCGATCTGCTTGATCGTCACCGGATCCTGGTTGATGCCGAGCACACACGCCGGTTCACACGGCGCCGGGCACAGCCGCCCGGTGAAGTCCGGGAAGTTGTTGGTGGCGTGCAGCCGTTCGATCGCGTCGCGCCAACGGCCCCTGCGTACCAGGTCGTTCCACTCCGGGATGAGGTTGCCCAGCGGACACCCGTTGTGGCAGAACGGGATCCCGCAATCCATGCAACGGGTCGCCTGCTCGCGCAGGGTGTCCTCGTCGAAGTCCTCGTAGACCTCGTGCCAGTCCTTCAACCGCAGCGGGACGGGCCGACGCTTCGGCAGTTCCCGGTGGGTGTACTTGAGAAAGCCGCTCGGATCAGCCATGTGCTGCCGCCATGATCGCCTTGTCCACGTCGGTGCCGTCGCGCTCGGCCTGGGCGATCGCCTGCAACACCTTCTTGTAGTCGCGCGGCATCACCTTGACGAAGTGGCGCTGTTGGGAGCGCCAGTCGGCCAGGATCCGCTGGCCGACCGCGGAATCGGTGGCGTCGACGTGCGCCTGGATGATGCTGTGCAGGAATTCGGCGTCATCGGAGTCCAGGCTCTCCGTGTCGACCATCTCGATGTTGAGGTTGTCCGGAAGTTCCTCGTCCGGGTCGTACACGTAAGCCACACCGCCTGACATTCCCGCCGCAAAGTTGCGGCCGGTCGGACCGAGGATCACGACCCGACCACCCGTCATGTATTCGCATCCATGGTCACCCACGCCCTCGACGACGGCGTGGGCGCCGGAGTTGCGGACCGCGAACCGTTCGCCGACCACTCCGCGCAGGAACGCCTCGCCGCTGGTCGCACCGAACAGGATCACGTTGCCGCCGATGATGTTGTTCTCGGCCACGTAGTCCTGCGGGACGTTGTCGGAAGGACGCACCACGATCCGGCCACCGGACAGACCCTTGCCGACGTAGTCGTTGGCGTCGCCGTAGACCCGCAAGGTGATTCCCTTCGGCACGAAGGCCCCGAAGCTGTTGCCCGCGGACCCCTCGAAGGTGATATCGATGGTCCCATCCGGAAGCCCCTGGCCGCCATAGGCTTTCGTCACCTCGTGGCCGAGCATGGTGCCCACCGTGCGGTTGACGTTGCTGATCGTGGTGGAGAACCGCACCGGCTTGCCGGAATCGAGTGCCTCACGGCTCATCACGATCAACTGCTGGTCCAGCGCCTTGTCCAGGCCGTGGTCCTGCCGGGAGCTGCAGTAGAGGTCCTGGTTCATGAACGCCGACTCCGGCTCGTGCAGCACCGGCGCGAGATCCAGCTTGTGCGCCTTCCAGTGCGCCCGAGCCAGGGTGGTGTCCAGCGCCCCCACCTGGCCGACCGCCTCGTTGAGGGTACGGAAACCCAACTGCGCCATGTACTCCCGTACCTCTTCGGCGATGAACATGAAGAAGTTCTCGACGAATTCGGGCTTGCCGGTGAACCGCTCACGCAGCACCGGGTTCTGGGTGGCCACGCCTACCGGGCAGGTGTCCAGGTGACACACCCGCATCATGATGCAGCCGGCCACCACCAGCGGTGCGGTGGCGAAGCCGAATTCCTCGGCGCCGAGCAGCGCGGCGATCATCACGTCCCGGCCCGTCTTGAGCTGGCCGTCCACCTGGACCACGATCCGATCACGTAAACCGTTGAGCAGCAACGTCTGCTGCGTCTCGGCCAGGCCCAACTCCCACGGCGCACCGGCGTGTTTCATCGACGTCAGCGGCGTCGCGCCGGTGCCACCGTCGTGACCGGAGATCAACACCACGTCCGCGTGCGCCTTGGAGACACCGGCGGCAACCGTGCCGACGCCGTTCTCGGAGACCAGCTTGACGTGCACCCGCGCGGACGGGTTGGCGTTCTTCAGGTCGTGGATCAGCTGTGCGAGATCCTCGATGGAGTAGATGTCGTGGTGCGGCGGCGGCGAGATGAGCCCGACACCGGGTGTGGAATGCCGCACCTCGGCAACCCACGGGTAGACCTTGTGGCCGGGAAGTTGGCCTCCCTCACCGGGTTTCGCGCCCTGCGCCATTTTGATCTGGATGTCGGTGCAGTTGGTCAGGTAGTGCGACGTGACGCCGAAGCGCGCGGAGGCGACCTGCTTGATCGCGCTGCGCCGCCAGTCCCCGTTGGGGTCGCGGTCGAAACGCTTGACGTCCTCGCCGCCCTCGCCACTGTTGGATCGCCCGCCCAGACGGTTCATCGCGATCGCGAGCGTCTCGTGCGCTTCGGCCGAGATCGAGCCGTAGCTCATCGCACCGGTGGAGAAGCGCTTGACCATCTCGCTGGCCGGCTCGACTTCTTCCAGCGGAATCGGGGGACGCACTCCGCCACGGAATTTGAGCAGGCCGCGCAACGAGGCCATCCGCTCGCTCTGGTCGTCGACCAGGCGGGTGTAGTCCTTGAAGATCTTGTACTGGCCGGTGCGCGTCGAGTGCTGCAGCTTGAACACGGTCTCCGGGTTGAACAGGTGGTACTCACCCTCGCGGCGCCACTGGTACTCGCCGCCCACCTCGAGCTCGCGGTGCGCGCGCTCGTCCCGGCGGTCCAGGTAGGCCAGCCGGTGGCGGGTGGCGACGTCGGCGGCGATGTCCTCCAGGGTGATCCCGCCGATCGGGCAGCTCAGCCCGGTGAAGTACTCGTCGAGCACGTCCTCGGAAACGCCGACGGCCTGGAACAGCTGCGCGCCGGTGTAGGAGGCCAGCGTCGAGATGCCCATCTTGGACATCACTTTGAGCACGCCCTTGCCCGCGGCCTTGACGTAGTTGTTCAAAGCCTTCTCGCGCTCCTGCCGGTCGGCGAAGCCGTCGATCGCGCCGCGGTCGAGCATGTCCTCGATCGACTCGAACGCCAGGTAGGGGTTGATCGCCGCCGCCCCGCAACCGATCAGCATCGCCATGTGGTGCACCTCGCGGGCGTCACCGCTCTCGACGACCAGGCCCACCTGGGTGCGCGTCCGGTCGCGCACCAGGTGGTGGTGCACACCGGCAACGGCGAGCAGCGACGGGATGGGCGCCATCCGCTCGTCGGACTCGCGGTCCGACAGGATGATCAGGCGCGCGCCGTCGGTGATCGCGGCCGACGCCTGGGCGCGCACGTCATCGAGCGCCGCGGCCAATCCTGCGCCGCCCTCGGCGACCGGGTACAGGCAGCGAATCACCTTGGACCGCATGCCATGCGGACGCCCGTTGACCTCATCGTCGGGATTGAGGTTGATCAGCTTGGCCAGCTCGTGATTACGCAGAATCGGTTGCTGCAACATGATCTGGTGACAGGAGATCTCGGTCGGCGTCAGCAGGTCACACTCGCCGCCGGTGGTGCCCTGCAGGCTGGTCACCACCTCCTCGCGGATGGCGTCCAACGGGGGGTTGGTCACCTGCGCGAAGAGCTGCTGGAAGTAGTCGTAGAGCATCCGCGGCCGCTGCGACAGGACCGCGACCGGGGTGTCGGTGCCCATCGAGCCGATCGGCTCGGCGCCGGTGCGCACCATCGGCGCAACCAACAGGTTGAGCTCTTCATAGGTATAGCCGAATGTCAACTGCCGCTTGACGAGTCGATCATGCGGCATCCGCACGTAGTCGCCCTGCGGCAACTTCTCGAGGGGAACCAGGTTCCGGTCGAGCCATTCCTGGTACGGGTGCTCGGCCGCGAGTTCGGCCTTGATCTCCTCGTCGGAGACGATGCGCCCCTGCGTCGTGTCCACCAGGAACATCCGGCCGGGCTGCAGCCGCATCCGCCGCACCACCGTGGCGGGGTCCAAGTCCAGGACGCCGGCCTCGGACGCCATCACCACCAGACCGTCTTCGGTCACCCAGATCCGCGACGGGCGCAGGCCGTTTCGGTCGAGCACGGCGCCCACGATCGTGCCGTCGGTGAAGGTGATCGACGCGGGCCCGTCCCAGGGCTCCATCAACGAGGCGTGGTACTGGTAGAAGGCCCGCCGCGCCGGATCCATGGACTCGTTGCGTTCCCATGCCTCGGGAATCATCATCAGCACCGCGTGGGCCAGGCTGCGGCCACCGAGGTGCAGCAGTTCGAGCGCCTCGTCGAACCGCGCGGTGTCGGAGGCGCCCGGGGTACAGATCGGGAACAGCTTTTCCACGTCGGCTTCCGAGCCGAAGACGTCGGTCTTGATCAACGCCTCGCGGGCCCGCATCCAGTTCTCGTTGCCGGTGACGGTGTTGATCTCACCGTTGTGCGCGACCCGACGGAACGGGTGGGCCAGCGGCCAGGACGGGAAGGTGTTGGTGGAGAACCGGGAGTGCACGATGCCCAGCGCACTGGTCAGCCGATCGTCCTGCAGGTCAAGGTAGAACGCCTTCAGCTGCGGCGTGGTCAGCATGCCCTTGTAGACCAGGGTCTGACCGGAAAGGCTTGGGAAGTAAACGGTTTCGCGCCCGGGACCGTCCTGACCGGGGCCCTTGGTGCCGAGTTCGTGTTCGGCACGCTTGCGGACCAGATAGCACCGGCGCTCCAGCGTCATGTCTGACGCGCCGGCCAGGAACACCTGCCGGAACGTCGGCATCGCGTCACGCGACAGCGCGCCCAGTGAGGAGTCGTCGATGGGCACGTTGCGCCAGCCCAGCACCGTCAGGCCCTCGGCTTCGGCGATCTTCTCCACCGCATCGCAGGCCGCCGCGGCGTCCTTGGACGACTGCGGCAGGAAGGCGATGCCGGTGGCGTAGCTGCCCGCCGGGGGCAGCTCGAAGTCGACGACGGCACGCAGGAACTCATCCGGTACCTGAATCAGGATGCCGGCGCCGTCACCGCTGCGAGGCTCGGCGCCCTGAGCACCGCGATGTTCGAGGTTGAGCAGCGCGGTGATTGCCTTGTCCACAATGTCGCGGCTACGACGGCCGTGCATATCGACGACCATGGCTACCCCGCACGAATCGTGCTCGAACGCGGGGTTGTATAACCCGACGCG
>NZ_LZJG01000284.1:0-5037 GCF_001667785.1 Mycobacterium sp. E3247
GTTGCGGTCGCTGGCACACACCTACGGCGACACGGCGCCCGGCGGCGGCGCCCTGCTCGGTTCGGTGAAATCCAACGTCGGCCACGCGCTGGCCGCCAGCGGGGCCCTCGGCCTGGCCAAAGTGGTGGTGTCCGCGGCCCACGGCGCCGTCCCGCCGACGCTGCACGCGTCGGAAGCCAGCCCGGAAATCGACTGGGACCGCCAGGGATTGCGCCTCGCGACGACGCTGACGCCGTGGCCCGCGATCGGCGGCCAACGGGTCGCGGCGGCGTCGGCATTCGGCATCGCCGGCACCAACGCGCACGTGATCGTCTCCCTCCCCGAGGTCGCATGATGCTGACCGCCCCGTTGCCCGACGGCCGCGCGCCGGTGCTGCTCTCGGCGCACGACGAAGGGCTGATCGGTCAGGACGCCCGGGCCATTGTGGATTATCTGGGCCGCGATGACGCGGACACCGCGGCGGTAGCTTCGACGCTGCTGCGCCTGCGGCGGGTGCGCCGGCACCGCGCGGCGGTGCGGGCCTCCGGCCGCGGCGAGCTGCTCTCCGGCCTGTCCGCGCTGGCCCGCGGCGAGGAGCATCCGCTGGTCACCCGATCCTCCCTCGGTGCCGCCCCCTGCATCGCCTTCGTGTTCCCCGGTCAGGGCAATCAATGGCAGTCGATGGGTGCCGATGCCTACCAACGGCTTCCGGCGTACCGGGCCGAGGCCGACCGGTGCGCCCGGGCCTTCCGCGCCGCCGGCCTGCCCTCACCGCTGCCCTACCTGATCGGGGAGCGCGACGGGAACTGGTCGCGCACCGAAATTCAGGGGGCGCAGTTCACCCACGCGGTCAGCCTGGCCCACCAGTGGCAATTCCACGGCGTGCTGCCGGCCCTCGCGGTTGGTCACAGCCTCGGTGAGGTGGCGGCGGCGTACGTGGCCGGCGCGATCTCGTTGCCCGACGCGGTCAGCCTGGTCGGCGCCCGCGCCACCATCGTCGACCAATTGGCGGGGCGCTACGCCATGGCGGTGCTCGGTGCCGGCGTCGACGAGGCCGAGTCCCTGATCGGAGAAACGGCGGGCTGGCTGGAAGTCTCGGCGGTCAACGGCCCGGCGTCGACCGTGGTGTCCGGAGACCGCGACGCCGTGGCGGCCGCGGTGCGGCTGGCGCGGCAGCGGGGCGTGTTCACCCATCAACTGGCGGTGGATTACCCGGGGCACACCAGCGTGCTGCGTCAGTTGCGCGCCGCGCTGGCCGAGCGGGTGCCCCGCTCGGCATTCCGGGACGGTCCGGTGCGGTTCATCGGTTCGACCTTTGGCGCCCCGGTCGGCAGTGGCGCCGACTTCTCCCAATACTGGTATGAAAACCTCTGCAGCACGGTCCGGTTCGACCAAGCGGTGGCGGCGGCCCAACGGCTCGGGGCCAACACGTTCGTCGAGCTGTCCGCGCACCCCTCGCTGCTGTATCCGCTCGCCGACCTGATCGGCGAGACGGCGGTGGCCGTGGGGTCCGGTCATCGTGACGGCGACATCGTCGACACGCTGGCGGCGAACATCGCGGCCGTGGCGACCGCCGACCCCGGCTGCCAATGGGCCCACGCCATCCCCGGTGGCGTCCGGCCACCGCTGCGCGGGTTCCCGAACGCGCCCATGCGGGCCGTCCACCTGTGGGCGGCGCCCGAACCGCCGATCGAGACCGCGCCGCCCGCCCCGGCACTCAACGTCGTCATCGAGGACTGGCGGCACGCGGCCCCGTCGGCCGCGCCGGGCGCCGACGTCGGCGTCTTCGCCGCCGCGCCGACGGCAGGCGCCCTGACGCGCCGCCTCATCGATGCCCTTGGGGCGCAAGGTGGTTGCCGGGTGGTGCCGCCGAACGACGCCGAGGTCCTCGCGGTCATAGCGCCGGAGCTGGACGAGCCGGACCCCGCCGCCGCGGTCGAGCAGATCGGTGGCCGGCCGGACGCGGGTCTACCCGACTACGCCGCCCTGATCGGCCCGCGCTGCCGGACCGTCTGGTTGCTCACCGCGGGCGCCGAGACCGTCGATCCGGATGACTCCGACGCCGTCCCGGCGCAGGCGGCGCTGGCCGCGATGCATCGCAGCGCCGGGTTCGAATTCCCCGAGCAGACCTTCACACATCTCGACCTGCCGGATCGGGACGTCAACGCCGCAACCGCGCGCGCCGTCGTCGACGCCCTGCTCGGCGAGGCGGCCGAGGTGGCGCTGCGCGGCGGCGAATCGCCGCGACCCTACGTCCGAACCTTTCGGCACTGCTCCGACTCGGCAACCGAACGGCCGCTGAGTGCCGACGCGCTGGACCACGTGGTGATCACCGGCGGCAGCGGAGCCATCGGCCTGCAGTATGCGCGGTACTGCGTCGAGCGCGGGGCGCGGACGGTCACGTTGTTGAGCCGCAACGGCATCGGCGGGGACGCGCTGCGCCGGCTCACCGAAAACCACGGCGCCGAGGTACACGCCCCGCGCTGCGACATCACCGATCCGGCCGCCCTCGCGGCCGTCGCGGCCCGACACGCCGGCCCGGGCGCGTCATTGCTGATCCATACCGCCGGCATCGCCGAGGCCCGCCCAAGTTCCGAGCTGAGAGGCGCCGACGTGGCGGCGGTGTGTGCCGCCAAGGTTCGCGGCCTGGCGGTGCTGGCCGAGGTGTGGCCGCTGCGGCCGGACTGCCGAATCCTGGCCTGCTCGTCGGTGTTCGGGGTATGGGGCGGCCACGGCCACGCCGCGTACGCCGCCTCGAACCGGATGCTCGACGTGCTGGTCGCCGCGCTGCGCCGCAAGGGCCGCGACGCCATGGCGATCCGGTGGGGCCTGTGGCAGACCGCCGGTGTCGTGACGGCCGAGGAGATCGCCCGCACCGAACGCTCCGGCCTGATCGCGATGGCTCCCGAACGGGCGATCGAGGCGAGCCTGCGCAGCTACGACGGCGATCCGCTGATCTTCGACGCGGACCTCGACCGGCTCGGGGTGTTCTTCGAAAGTCAGGGCATGCCAACGCCGTTCACGACGCCGGTCGCGGCAGCGGACGAGTCCGCGGCCAAACCCCTCGCCGCGGCGGTGCGCACCGAACTCGCCGCGACGCTGCAGCTGGCTGACCCGGCCACGATCGACCCGACCGCACCGCTCATCGACCTCGGTGTCGACTCGCTGCTCGCACTCGACTTGCGCAAGCGGCTGCGCCGGACGGTCGGAAGCTCCGTACCCGTCGCCCGCATGCTCGGCGGGATCACCCTCAACGAATTGATCGACGCGTTGAGCGCCGGCTCAGCCGGCGGCTCGCGGGACGGAGTGACACTCGACGCTCCCGAAGGCAGAAAGGTTGGACTCCCAGCGTGACGGACACCACCGGGACCAGGGCCCGTCTCGACGACGAGCGCCTGGAGATATTGCGCCGCAAGATCGCCGAACGCGGCCTGGGCAGGCCGGCCGTCGAGACACCCGCGGCAAGCCGTCCGCGGCCGCGCATGTCCGCCGGCCAGCACCGGATGTGGTTCGTGCAGTCGGTGGACCCGGACAGCGCGCTGCTCAACGTCTGCGTCTCCTATCGCATCACCGGGCCGGTCGACCCCGGCCGCTTGCGGCGCGCGGTCGACGCCGTCGCCGCGCGGCACCCGGTGCTGCACACGACATACGCCGTGGGCGCGGACGGCGACCCGTATCCGGTCCTCCGGGAGGAGCTGCGGCCCGAGTGGGCCGACCACGACCTGTCGGGGCTGTCCGATCAGGCCCGCCGGCTGAGGTTGGACGTGCTGGCGCAGCGGGACTTTCGCCGGCCCTTCGACCTGGCCGAGGATTCGCCGCTGCGGGTCACCGTGGCCCGCCTGTCCGCCGACGAGCTGATGCTGTTGATCACCGCCCATCACGTCGCCTGGGACGACGCCTCGTGGACACCGTTCTTCGCCGACCTGACCCGCGCCTACACCGACCCGGACGCATTCGACGACCAACCCGCGTCAGCGGCGCCACCCCCGGACGACGCCGCGGACCCCGCGGCGGACACCCAGTACTGGCGGCCCCTGATGGCGAATCTGCCCGAGCCGCTCGAACTTCCGGGCCCCAACGGCTCGGTGGTGCCCAGCACGTGGCGCGCACAGCGCGCCACCGCGCGGTTGCCGCGGGCCACCGTCGATCGGGCGGCCGCGCTGGCGCGGGAAACCGGTGCCACCCCCTACATGGTGCTGATGGCGGCGTTCGCCGCGCTGGTGCACCGCTACACCCAGTCGACGGACTTCCTCGTCGCCGCCCCCGTCCTCAACCGTGACGTCGGGACCGAGTCCGCCATCGGCTACTACAGCAATACCGTGGTACTCCGCCTGCGGCCGGAGCCACACCAGACGTTCCGCGAGCTGCTGGCCCAGACCCGGGACAGCGCGGTGGGCGCCTTCGCGCACTCGCGCGCCGACTTGGAATGGCTGGTGCGCGAGTCCAATCCCGATCGCCGGCACGGCGCCGACCGGATGACCCGGGTGAGCTTCGGGCAGCGCGAGCCCGACGGCGCCGGCTTCTGCCCGCCCGGGGTGCGATGCGAGCGGGGGGAGCTGCGCGGCCATTTCAACCAGCTGCCCTTGAGTTTCATGGTCGAGCTGGACCGCGCTGCGAATGGCCCGAGCGGCGGGCTTGTCGAAGCCGAATACCTGGTCGAGGTGCTGGATCAGTGGCTGGTCGATCAGTTGCTGCGGCACTATGCCGTGTTGCTGGACGACGCGTTGCGCAATCCCGACGCCGCGCTGTCGGCGTGCGCGCTGATGGACGCCGATGACGCCGAATGGTTGCGCAGGGCCTCGACCGGCGAGGACTTCGAAACCCCGGCCGCCACACTGCCCGAGCTGGTCACCCGCCGGGCCGGGCTGTCGCCCGAGGCCGTCGCCGTCGTCTGCGAGGGACGCCAGTACACCTACCGCGAGATCGACGAAGAGTCGAACCGCCTGGCCCACTGGCTGATCGAGCGGGGCATCGGCACCGAGGACCGCGTCGCGGTGTTGCTGGACAAGTCACCCGAATTGGTCATCACCGCGCTGGGCGTGCTCAAGGCGGGCGCGG
>NZ_LZJG01000285.1:0-27729 GCF_001667785.1 Mycobacterium sp. E3247
CGAGACCGCGTGCGACCCGCGGCTGAACACCCAGCAGTCGCTGGAGCTGGCGTTCCTGGTCGCCGAAATGCTGCGCGGCTAGGTGCACCAAAAGCGAGATGCGACGGCAAGTCACGGTCGCGGTCACGTTCCACGGCATCGACTTCGCTGGTGGGCTGAGGCGAAGAATGTCCCGGAGTCCGACCCAGCCGAAAGCCGTCCACCACGATGCCGGTGGAGCCGATCATCGGCTTTTCAGCGGACCAAAAACGCCGTCCGACCAGTGCCCCCGGCACGACTCGAACGTGCGACCTAGGGATTAGAAGGCCCTTGCTCTATCCACCTGAGCTACGGAGGCAATGTGCACGTCAGTCTATTCCAACGGCGTGTCGTAACCCGACTCGCCGCCGCGCCGCACACGAAAAGCGTTCGCGCCCCGGCGTTATCGGCTATGGTTGGGAACCTCGACACACGTAGAACACCGACCGGTCATCGGCCGTTAACCGCAATGAGGCGTGTGCATATCGTCGAGGGGTGGCGTTGCTATGAGCGTGACCACGCACGTGACTTCCCGGTGCTCGTGGGCCGGTAACCAGGCCTTACGCCTGGCGGGCGATGCGAAAGACGCCTATCGGGTCGGCACGCTGTTGCTGCGCGGCTCGCCGTTCGCGCTGGGCTGCCTCGCGGGCTGGCTCTCCACCGAGTTTCCTCCCCACGTCGTGACCGGGCACGCGTTGTCGCGCCTCGCGCACCCGTCCATCGGGCGCGTCGGCACCAGCTGGGCGGCGCAGCGGGCGGACCGGGCCCTCACCGCGGCGCTCGACGAAGCCCTCGGTCCCGACTTCCGCGAGCAGGTCTGCCACCCGGCCGGCATCAAGCCCGTCTGCGCACCCCGCAGCGGCGTGTTGAACAGGCCCGGACCGCACCGCCGGTACGCGGCCCAGACGTCCGACATCCCCTACGGTCCGGGCGGACGCGACAACCTGCTCGACATCTGGCGGCGTCACGACCTCGCCCCGGGGCGGCGGGCGCCGGTGCTGATCCAGGTTCCCGGCGGGGCGTGGACCGTCGGCGACAAACGGGTGCAGGCCTACACGCTGATGAGCCGCATGGCCGAGCTCGGCTGGATCTGCGTCTCGATCAACTACCGCAAGAGCCCGCGTTCGACGTTCCCGGCGCACCTCATCGACGTGAAGCGGGCGATCGCCTGGGTCCGCCACAACATCGCCGACTACGGCGGTGATCCCGACTTCATCGCGATCACCGGCGGGTCGGCGGGCGGGCATCTGGCCTCGCTGGCCGCGCTCACCCCGAACGACCCGGCGTTCCAGCCCGGATTCGAAAACGCCGACACCACGGTTCAGGCCGTCGTGCCCTACTACGGGGTGTACGACTTCACCGACTCCGAGCACATGCACGACTTGATGCTGCCGTTCCTGGAGCACTTCGTCATGAAGGCCCGCTACGCCGACGAGCCCGAGCGGTTCCGGGCGGCGTCGCCGGTCTCCTACGTGCACAGCGGGGCGCCACCCTTCTTCGTGCTGCACGGCGAGAAGGACGAATTGGTGCCCAGCGGCCAGGCCCGTGCCTTCTGCGCCGCGCTGCGTGCGGCCGGCGCCGCCACGGTGGCCCACGCCGAACTCGCCAACGCCCATCACGCGTTCGACATCCTCTCGACGGTCCGCTCGCGGCTGGCCGCCAACGCCGTCGCGGATTTCCTCGGTGTCGTCTACGGGCGCCGCGTCAGCCCGCTGCTGGACTTCGTCCCGCTGGCGGCCACATCGGCCAGCTGAGCCCGGCTCCGGTAAACCGGCGCCCGGCGCCGACCGCTCCTTTCACCAGCGCGGCAACCCGACTAGCGTTGGGTTGGCGATGGGGGTTGGTGGTGGGTCCGAGGCAGGAGGCTTGATCTTCGGTGACAGGGTTGGCGCGTCGGTCGGAGAGCCATGACTGAGTCCGATGGGGTCGTGAAATTGTCCGACCAGCTGGGACCGGTCGACTATCTGATGCATCGGGGCGAAGCGAATCCGCGGACGCGATCGGGCATCATGGCGCTGGAGCTCCTTGACACCACGCCGGACTGGGACCGGTTTCTGAGCCGCTTCGAAAACGCCTCCCGACGGGTCCTGCGGCTGCGGCAGAAGGTGGTCGTGCCGACCCTGCCGACGGCGTCACCGCGCTGGGTGGTGGACCCCGACTTCAACCTCGAGTTCCACGTGCGGCGGATGAGGGTGGCCGAACCCGGCACGCTGCGCGACGTCTTCAACCTCGCCGAGGTGATGTTGCAGTCGCCGATGGACATCTCCCGGCCGCTGTGGACGGCCACCCTGATCGAGGGGCTGCCCGGCGGGAAGGCCGCGACACTGCTGCACGTCAGCCACGCTGTCACCGACGGCGTCGGCGGGGTGCAGATGTTCGCCGAGATCTACGACCTCGAACGCAACCCACCTGCCAAGGTGACACCCCCGCTGCCGGTTCCGCAGGACCTCACACCCAATGATTTGATGCGCCAAGGCATTAACCACCTGCCCGCCGCGGTGGTCGGCGGCGTCCTGAGCGCGGTCTCCGGCGCGGTCTCGGTCGCCGGGCGTGCGGTCCTCGAGCCCGCGTCCACCGTGTCGGGCGTCGTGGGTTACGCCCTCTCGGGCATGCGGGTGCTCAACCGGGCGGCCGAGCCGTCGCCGTTGCTGCGGCGGCGCAGCCTGGCCACCCGCACCGAGGCGATCGATATCCCGCTCGCCGACCTGCACCGGGCCGCGAAGGCCGGCGGGGGATCGATCAACGACGCCTACCTCGCCGGCCTGTGCGGCACCCTGCGGCGGTACCACGAGGCGCTCGGCGTGCCCATCAGCACGCTGCCGATGGCGGTACCGGTGAACCTGCGGGCCGAGGCCGACACGGCCGGGGGCAACCGGTTCACCGGCGTCAACCTGGCCGCGCCCGTGGGTACCGTCGATCCGGTCTCGCGGATGAAGAAGATCCGCGCGCAGATGACGCAGCGTCGCGACGAGCCCGCGATGAATATCATCGGTTCGGTCGCGCCCCTGCTCAGCGTCCTGCCGACCGCGGTGCTCGAGGGCATCACCGGGTCGGTGATCGGTTCCGACGTCCAGGCCAGCAACGTCCCGGTGTATCCCGGGGACACCTACATCGCCGGTGCAAAGGTGTTGCGGCAGTACGGCATCGGTCCGCTGCCGGGAGTGGCGATGATGGTCGTGCTGATCTCACGCGGCGGGTGGTGCACCATCACCGTGCGCTACGACCGGGCGGCGGTGCGCAACGAGCCGCTGTTCGCCCAATGCCTGCTGGAGGGCTTCGACGAAATCCTGGCGCTGGCCGGCGATGGGGCACCCCGCGCGGTGCCTGCCTCGTTCACCGAGCCGGCGACGTCGGCGCGGACGGTGGCGGGTTCATGAGCGCCACCGAGGACCAGGGAGGCCAGGGCGGGGCGGCCGGCGGGGACATGCGTCTGCCCGGCTCGGTCGCCGAAATCATGGCCAGCCCGCCGGGCCCCAAGATCGGCGCGTTCTTCGACCTCGACGGGACGCTGGTGGCCGGCTTCACGGCGGTGATCCTCACCCAGGAGCGGCTGCTTCGCCGCGACATGGGCGTGGGTGAGCTGCTCGGCATGGTGCAGGCCGGCCTGAGCCACACATTGGGCCGCATCGAGTTCGAGGACCTCATCGGCAAGGCCGCCGCCGCGCTGGCCGGCCGCGTGCTGGACGACCTGGAGGAGATCGGTGAGCGGCTGTTCGTGCAGCGCATCGAGTCGCGGATCTACCCGGAGATGCGCGAGCTGGTGCGGGCGCACGTGGCTCGCGGGCACACCGTGGTGCTGAGCTCGTCGGCGCTGACCATCCAGGTCAACCCGGTGGCGAGGTTCCTGGGCATCTCGAACATGCTCACCAACAAGTTCGAGACCACCGAGGACGGGATACTCACCGGCGGCGTGCAGAAGCCGATCCTGTGGGGACCCGGCAAAGCCGCTGCGGTGCAACGGTTTGCCGCCGAGAACGCCGTCGACCTCAAGGACAGCTACTTCTACGCCGACGGAGACGAGGACGTCGCCCTGATGTACCTGGTCGGCAACCCGCGCCCGACCAATCCCGAGGGCAAGATGGCCGCCGTGGCCAAGCGCCGCGGTTGGCCGATCCTGCGGTTCAGCAGCCGGGGGCCGGTGGGTCTGCGGCGCCAGCTGCGCACCCTCGCCGGCTTCGGCTCGATGTTCCCGGTCGCCGCCGGCGCCGTCGGCATCGGCGTGCTGACCCGCAACCGCCGGCGCGGCGTCAACTTCTTCACCTCGACCTTCTCCCAGCTGTCGCTCGCGATCACCGGTGTGCACCTCAACGTCATCGGCCAGGAGAACCTGACCGCGCAGCGGCCGGCGGTGTTCATCTTCAATCACCGCAACCAGGTGGACCCCGTCATCGCCGGCGCACTGGTGCGCGACAACTGGATCGGCGTGGGCAAGAAGGAGCTGCAGAAGGACCCGATCATGGGCACGCTCGGCAAGCTGCTCGACGGCGTGTTCATCGATCGCGACGATCCCGCCGCCGCGGTCGAGACGATGCACGAGGTGGAGGACCGGGCCAGGAAGGGGCTGTCGATCGTGATCGCCCCCGAAGGCACCCGGGTCGACACCACCGAGGTCGGGCCGTTCAAGAAGGGCCCGTTCCGCCTCGCCATGGCCGCCGGAATCCCGATCGTGCCGATCGTGATCCGCAACGCCGAGCTCGTCGCCGCCCGGAACTCCACCGTCGTCAACCCCGGCACGGTCGACGTCGCGGTGTTTCCGCCGATCTCGGTGCAGGACTGGACTATCGAGAACCTGCCGGACCGGATCGCCGAGGTCCGGCAGTTGTACCTGGACACGCTGGCCAACTGGCCCGTCGGCGACGAGCTGCCCGAGGTCGGCCTGTACCCGGAGAAGAAGGCCGCGGCGAAGGCCAAGGCGCCGGCGAAAAACGCTGCGGCCAAGGGTGTTTCCAAGGCGCCCGTAAAGAAGGTGGCGGCGAAGAAGGCGCCGGCAAAGAAGGCCGCGCCGAAAGCCAAGCCGGCCAACGCGAATCCGCACGAATCCCAGGCCGCCCTCAAAGACGGCGAGGCGCATAGGCCCGCCGATGCGGCGGTCAACGCCGAACCGCCCGAAGGGCAGCCGTGACCGAACCGGCCGCGGATACCACCGCGGTCCTCACCGGCGACGACTCGCTGGTGTTGGCGTCCATGGCGTCGCCGGTCGAGCGGGAACTGGTGACAACCTGGATGGCCCAGCAGTGCGGCGACCAGCCGGAGGCCAGATTCGACGTCCTCGAACTGCCACCGCCCAACGCCCCGCCCGACGCGCTCACCGCGCTGATCGAGCGGCTCGAGGCCGGCGACGACGACCCCGACCGCGCACCCGCCGACCGTTCCATCGTGCCGGTGCGGGTGTTCTGGCTGCCGCCGCCGGATCGCGGCAGGGTCGCCAAGCTGGCCGGCCTGCTCCCCGGGCGGGATCCCTACCACCCCAACGAACGTCAGCAACTGCACATCATCCGCAACGCCCCGCAGCGGGCGCGGGTGGTGGCCGGCGAACCGGCGAAGGTCTCCGAACTGCGCCAGCAATGGCGCGACATCACCGTCGGCGAGAACGAGACCGACTTCGCCCGGTTCGTCATCCGCCGCGCGCTGCTGGCGCTGGAACGTGTCGAGTACCGGATCCTGGGGCCGCAGTACAAGTCTCCGCGGCTGGTGAAGCCGGAGATCTTGGAGTCCAGCCGGTTTCGCGCCGGGCTGAAGAATATCCCCGGCGCGACCGTCGAGGAAGCCGGCCGGATGCTCGACGAACTCTCCACCGGCTGGAGTCGGGTGTCCGTCGACCTCGTATCGGTCCTCAGCAGGGCGATCAGCCGCGGCTTCGATCCGGAGATCGACTACGACGGGTATCAGGTCGCGGCGATGCGCGCCGCCCTGGAAACCCATCCGGCCGTGCTGCTGTTCTCGCACCGGTCCTACATCGACGGCGCGGTGGTCCCGGTGGCGATGCAGGAGAACCGGCTGCCGCCCGTGCACGTGTTCGCCGGGATCAACCTGTCCTTCGGCGCGATGGGTCCGCTGCTGCGCCGATCCGGGGTCATCTTCATCCGGCGCAACATCGGCGGAAACCCGCTCTACAAGTACGTTTTGCGCGAATACGTCGGCTACATCGTCGAGAAGCGGTTCAACCTGAGTTGGTCCATCGAGGGCACCCGCTCGCGCACCGGCAAGATGCTGCCCCCGAAACTCGGCCTGCTGTCCTACGTCGCCGACGCCTACCTGGACGGCCGCAGCGAGGACATCCTGTTGCAGCCGGTGTCCATCAGCTTCGACCAGCTACACGAAACCGACGAGTATGCGGCCTACGCCCGCGGCGGCGAGAAGACGCCCGAAGGCGTCAGCTGGCTGTACAACTTCATCCGGGCGCAGGGCGAGCGCAACTACGGCAAGATCTACGTCCGTTTTCCCGAAGCGGTGTCGATGCGCCAGTACCTGGGCCCGGCCCACGGCCCGCTGACCCACGACCAGGACGCCAAACGGCTTGCGCTGCAGAAGATGTCATTCGAGGTAGCCTGGCGGATCCTGCAGGCGACGCCGGTGACCGCGACGGGTCTGGTGTGCGCGTTGCTGCTGACCACGCGCGGCGCGGCGTTGACGCTCGCCCAGCTGCACCACACGCTGCAGGACTCGCTCGACTATCTGGAACGCAAGCAAACCCCGATGTCGACGAGCGCGTTGCGGCTGCGCTCGCGCGACGGGGTGCGGGCGGCGGTCGACGCGTTGTCCAACGGGCATCCGATCACCCGAGTCGACGGGGGCCGGGAGCCTGTGTGGCGCATCGCCCCCGACGAGCAGCACGCGGCGGCGTTCTACCGCAACTCGCTGATCCACGCCTTCCTGGAGACGTCGATCGTCGAGCTGGCGCTGGCACACGCGCGGCACGTCGAGGGCGACCGCATGCAGGCCTTCTGGGATCAGGCGATGCGGCTGCGCGATCTGTTGAAGTTCGACTTCTACTTCGCGGACTCGGCGGCGTTCCGGGACAACATCGCCGAAGAGATGGCCTGGCACGACGATTGGGAAGCCCACGTCGCCGCCGGCGGCGACGAGATCGACGCGTTGCTGTTCGCCAAGCGGCCGCTGATGGCGGACGCGATGCTGCGGGTCTTCTTTGAGGCCTACGAGATCGTCGCCGACGTGCTGCGGGATGCGCCGCCCGACGTCGATCAGAAGGAGTTGACGAAATCGGCGCTCGGCGTGGGCCGCCAATATGTGGCGCAGACCCGGGTCCGCAGCAGCGAATCGGTGTCGACGCTGCTGTTCGCCACCGCCTACCAGGTGGTCGCCGATCAGGACCTCACAGCACCCGCGCCCGATCTCGTCGAACGGCGGATCGCGTTCCGGCAGGAACTGCGGGACATCCTGCGGGACTCCGATCACATCGGCCGGATCGCCCGCAACCAGTTCGTCGCCCGCGAGAAGAAGGCGCGTCAGGAGCGCCTGCCTCGGTAGCCGCCGGTGCGCGGCCATACCCTGGCTGTATGACGGTCGATCGGTCTGTGGCCACCCCGCGCGCGCTGGTGTGGCCGATGCTGACCGGCGTCGCCGTGCTGGCCGGCTGCACGGCGGCCGGCATCGGGGCGCTGTCACTGGCCGACGCGCTGACCGCCACCGGCCTGCCGAACCCCGGCCCCGCGACCACGCTGGGGCTGCCATTCGTGCGGGCGGCCGGGGAGATCGCCGCGGTGCTCGCGGTCGGGTCGTTCCTGTTCGCGGCATTTTTCGTGCCGCCGCAACGCAACGGCGTCCTGGACGCCGACGGCTATCGGGCGCTCCGCCTGGGCACGTTCGCGTCGGGGGTGTGGGCGGTGTGTGCCGCGCTGCTGGTCCCGCTGACCATCTCCGACGTGTCGGGCCGACCGTTGGTCACACTCCTCGACCCGGTGCGGATCTGGTCGGTGGCCGGCCTGGTCACCACCGCCTCCGCCTGGCGCTGGACCGCAGCGCTGGCCGCGGTGGTGATGCTGGCCAGCCTGCCGGTGCTGCGCTGGTCGTGGACGCCGCTGTTGTTCGCCGGCTCGCTGCTGACGTTGATCCCGCTGGGATTGACCGGCCACTCGTCCGCGGGCGGGTCACACGACCTGGCCACCAACAGCCTGCTGATCCACCTCGTGGCCGCCGCGGTGTGGGCCGGTGGGCTGCTGGCGCTCGCCGCGTACGGGCTGCGCGGCGGGGGATATGTCGCCCTGGCGGCGCGGCGGTTTTCCGCGATCGCGCTGTGGTGCTGGGTCGCGATGGCGCTCAGCGGGGTGATGAACGCCGTGGTGCGCGTGCCCATCGGTGACCTGTTCACGTCCGACTACGGGCGCCTGGTGGTCGCCAAGTTCGCCGCGCTGTGCGCGCTCGGGATCCTCGGCTGGCGCCAGCGGCGCTCGGCCGTGGCCCGGCTGCAGGTGGAACCGGACCTCCCCGACGCGCGTCGCGCCCTGCTCCGGCTGGCGCTCGCCGAGGCCGCGGTCTTCGGGCTGACGTTCGGCGTCGCCGTCGGGCTGGGCCGCACCGCGCCGCCGCCCCCGCCGAGTCGGCTGCCCTCGATCCCCGAGGCCGAAATCGGCTACGACTTCGACGGGCCGCCGACGCCAGCCCGCATCCTGTTCGATTGGCGCTTCGACCTGATCTTCGGCACGGCCGCCATCGTCTTCGCGGTCCTCTACGTGGCCGCCGTGCTGCGGCTGCGTCGCCGAGGCGACGCGTGGCCGCCGGGCCGGACCGCGGCATGGCTACTCGGCTGTTTCGCGTTGCTGTTCGTCACCTCGTCGGGGGTCGGCCGCTACATGCCGGCGATGTTCAGCGTGCACATGATCGCGCACATGGGCCTGTCGATGCTGGTCCCGATCCTGCTGGTGCTCGGCGCCCCGGTCAGCATGGCGCTGCGGGCGCTGCCCGCCGCCGGTCGTGACGAGCCGCCCGGGATGCGGGAATGGCTGCTCGCCGCGCTGCACAGCCGCTACTCACGCTTCGTCACCAACCCCGTGGTCGCCACCGTGTTGTTCGTCGCGGGCTTCTACGGGCTGTACCTCTCGAACCTGTTCGACACGGCCGTGGGCAGTCACGCGGGGCACCTGGCGATGAACGTGCACTTCCTGGTCAGCGGCTACGTCTTTTATTGGATCGTCATCGGGGTCGACCCCACGCCGCGCCCGATCCCCCCGCTGGCCAAGGTGGGCGTGGTGTTCGCGTCCCTGCCGCTGCACGCGTTCTTCGGCGTGGTGCTGATGGGCACCCGGAAAGTCCTCGGCGCCGACTACTACCGCTCCCTCGGGTTGAGCTGGCACACCGACCTGCTGGGCGATCAGCGACTGGGTGGTGGCATCGCCTGGGCGGCGGGGGAGGTGCCCCTGGTGATCGTGATGCTGGCGCTGTTGGTGCAGTGGGCGCGCAGCGACGACCGCACGGCCCGCCGGCTGGACCGCGCCGCCGAACGCGATGACGACGCCGAGCTGGTCGCCTACAACGCGATGCTCGCCGAGCTGGCGCGGCGCGGCACGCCGGGACATGCCAAGCCGCGGTGACGAGGTGCTTGAGTTGCGGAGCTCGAGCGGCTCTTTGTCCCTGACAACACCCCGTTGACGGATACTGCGAACGACTCGCCTCCCCGCCAACCCGTTTCGCTTCGACGACGGGCTAATTCCTGGACGGTGGTGGTTGGGGTCGGAAGGGGTCGTACCACCACCATTCGGCGCGTTCGCCGATCGGTCCCGGGCACGGCGGGACGGCGGGCGGCGGTTGGGTGGGTGGGCGCGCCAGCGACCCCGGACTCAGTGTGCGCCCGGCGCCGTCGTTGAAGGTGAGATCGGGTGCGGGTCCCACGATGGTGATGCCCCCGGAGTGGTGCAGCCGGTGGTGATGAGGACAGACCAGCACGAGGTTGGTCAGCTCGGTGGCGCCGCCGTCTTCCCAGTGCCGGATGTGGTGGGCGTGCAGACCGCGGGTGGCGCCACAGCCGGGAACTGCGCACGAGCGGTCGCGGTGCTCCAGCGCGCGGCGCAGTCGCCGGTTTATCAGGCGGGTGGTTCGGCCGGCGCCGATGGGCTGGCCGTCGCGGTGGAACCACACCTCACAGGTGGCATCACAGGTCAGGTATTGGCGCTCGGCGTCGGTGAGCAGCGGACCCAGATGCAGAGCCGCGGTGCGCGTTTCAGCATCGACGTGCACCACCACGGTGGTGTGCTGTCCGTGGGGCCGGCGGGCCGCCTCCGCGTCCCACCCGGCCTCGACCAGGCGCATGAAGGCCTCGACAGTGCCCGGCAGCGGCGGCGCGCTTTCCGACGCTCCGTCGGCGCGGTCGTGCTTCCATTCGGCGATCAGCGCGTCCTGGTGCGAGGCCAACGCGGCGTCGAATTTCGCGGCGTCCGGAGGCGGGAGGGCGATCCGATAGCAGCTGCCCTGCTCGGTGGAAGTCTTCCTGAACGAGCGCTCGGGCTCGCGCCGGGGTTCTGGGTCAGGGCGCGGTTCGAGGCTGATCGCGGTTCGCAGCTGGTGCACCGTGGCCACCCGCGCCAACTCCGCATAGTGCGCGTCGGAGCCGTCGCCGGCGCGTGCGGCGATGATGCCGACCTGGTCCAGCGACAGCCGCCCGTCGCGCAGACCCTGGGTGCAGCGGGGGAACTCCTCGACCCGGTGCGCGACGGTGGCGATCGTGTGCGCGGTGGTCGACGACAACCCCAGCTTCCAGGCCACCAACGCCGCGACCGAGCGCGCGCCGGTCATGCCGCACAGCTCATCACGCTCGATCTCGGCGACCAGGTCCACGATGCGCCCATCGATGGCATTGCGCTGGCCGGCCAACTCCGCCAACTCCTCGAACATCACCTCCAAACGCTCGGCAGGGCTCACTGCCACAGCGCTAGCCGGTGCGGTGGAAGACATGGACCCATCATCGCAGCGGGGTACGACGGGTTTCGGCTGCCGATTTCGCGCTCGGACTGACCTTCGTCACCTCAAGCGGACAGCCTGATTGGCCCGAAACTGCAGGCCCGGGGTGGTAAGGGGACCAAGGACCAATAATGCGCGATCGCACTCATCGCCGGACTACTCCACAGTCCCGACTCCTTCCACAGGGCCGCCGACCTGGACACGGTTTGAGCCGTTCTTGCCCGCCGGCCCGTCGGTGGCGCCGAGCTCAATGGCAACCAGGACGGGCGGTGACGCGTTCGCCGCCCAATAGCAACCGAGAAGGGATCAGCCAATGTTTGAAACACCGCTAACGGTCGTCGGACACATCGTCACCAACCCCGAACGGCGACAGGTCGGCGCGCAGGAAGTGATCAAGTTCCGCGTCGCCAGCAATTCCCGGCGACGCATGGCCGACGGCGGCTGGGAGCCCGGCAACTCGCTGTTCATCAACGTCAATTGCTGGGGCAAGTTGGTCACCGGCGTCGGCGCCGCGCTGGGCAAGGGCGCACCGGTGATCGTGGTGGGCCATGTGTACACCAGTGAGTACGAAGACCGCGACGGCAACCGCCGCTCATCACTGGAGATGCGTGCCACCTCCGTCGGGCCCGACGTGTCGCGCGCGATCGTGCGCATCGAGAGGCCGGGCTACACCGGCCCGACTGCCGGCGAAGCCACCAAGCCACCCGCGGATGCGGCCGGCGCCGCTGGTGAGGACGCCGATTGCGACGGCAGCATCGAGTCCGCGGGAACGGGACCGCTGCCGATGTCGGCTTAGCTGCGGAATCCGGCCCCCCGGGTGATGCCTAGGATGGTCGCGAGAACTCTCTGAAAAGACCAGAAAGGCACAACCGCGGCATGGCTGAGTTCATCTACACGATGAAAAAGGTCCGCAAGGCGCACGGCGACAAGGTGATCCTGGACGACGTCACGTTGAGCTTCTATCCAGGCGCCAAGATCGGTGTCGTCGGCCCCAACGGCGCCGGCAAGTCGAGCGTCTTGCGGATCATGGCCGGGCTGGACAAGCCGAACAACGGCGAGGCGTTTCTGGCCACCGGCGCCAGCGTCGGCATCCTGCAGCAGGAGCCGCCGCTGAACGAAGAGAAGACGGTGCGCGGCAACGTCGAAGAGGGGCTCGGCGACATCAAGGTCAAGCTGGACCGCTTCAACGAGGTCGCCGAGTTGATGGCCACCGACTACTCCGACGAGTTGATGGAGGAGATGGGCCGGCTGCAGGAGGAGCTGGACCACGCTGACGCCTGGGACCTCGACTCGCAGCTCGAGCAGGCGATGGACGCGCTGCGCTGCCCGCCTCCGGATGAGCCGGTGACGAATCTGTCCGGTGGTGAGCGGCGCCGCGTGGCGCTGTGCAAGCTGCTGTTGTCCAAGCCCGACCTGCTGCTCCTCGACGAGCCGACCAACCACCTGGACGCCGAAAGCGTGCAGTGGCTGGAACAACACCTGGCCGCCTACCCGGGTGCGGTGCTGGCGGTGACCCACGACAGGTACTTCCTGGACAACGTCGCCCAGTGGATCCTCGAGCTCGACCGCGGTCGTGCCTATCCCTACGAGGGCAACTACTCGACCTACCTGGAGAAGAAGGCCGAGCGGCTCTCGGTGCAGGGCCGCAAGGACGCCAAGCTGCAGAAGCGGCTCACCGAGGAGCTGGCCTGGGTGCGGCAGGGGGCCAAGGCGCGGCAGGCGAAGAACAAAGCCCGCCTGCAGCGCTACGAGGAGATGGCCGCCGAAGCGGAGAAGACGCGCAAGCTCGACTTCGAGGAGATTCAGATCCCGGTCGGGCCGCGGCTGGGCAACCTCGTCGTCGAGGTCGACCACCTCGACAAGGGCTACGACGGGCGGACCCTGATCAAGGACCTTTCCTTCACCCTGCCCCGTAACGGCATTGTCGGCGTCATCGGCCCGAACGGTGTCGGCAAGACGACGCTGTTCAAGACCATCGTCGGGCTTGAGCAGCCGGACAGCGGGACGGTCAAGGTCGGCGAAACCGTCAAGCTCAGCTACGTGGACCAGTCCCGCGCCGGTATCGATCCCAAAAAGACCGTCTGGGAAGTCGTTTCCGACGGGCTGGATTACATCGAGGTCGGCCAGAACGAGATCCCGTCACGGGCCTACGTCTCGGCGTTCGGCTTCAAGGGCCCGGACCAGCAGAAGCCGGCCGGCGTGCTGTCCGGCGGCGAGCGCAACCGGTTGAATCTGGCCCTCACGCTGAAAGAGGGCGGCAACCTGCTCCTGCTCGACGAGCCGACCAACGACCTCGACGTCGAAACGCTGGGTTCGCTGGAGAATGCCCTGGAGAAATTCCCGGGCTGCGCCGTGGTGATCTCCCACGATCGCTGGTTCCTGGACCGCACGTGCACGCACATCCTGGCCTGGGAGGGTGACGAGGACAACGAGGCCAAGTGGTTCTGGTTCGAGGGCAACTTCGGTGCCTACGAGGAGAACAAGGTCGAACGGCTCGGTGCCGACGCGGCGCGGCCGCACAGAGTGACCCACCGGAAGCTCACGCGCGACTAGTGTCAGCTGCGCAGCCCCGACGAAGCGGCCCCGATGGCCGCGGTGGGGGCGCCCCCGTTGCGGGCAGAGTGGGCGGTTGAGCACAGTGGCATGTGTATGAGTTGGGAGCCATCGGCATGACGATCGATCCCGGAGCGAAGCAGGCCCTCGAGCCGTGGACCGCCTTCACCCAGCAGCAGGACATACCGGACTGGATCGCGCGGGCCTACATCGAGAGCTATCGCGGTCCGCAGGGCGACGACCCCGGGGCGGCGGAATCCGGTCCGATCGACCTGACGGTCCCCACCGCCATCGTGACTCCCGGCATGCTCGGCGCGCACTATCAGCTCGGCCGGCACCGCCCCTCCGGTGAGAGCCGGGTCGCGGTCTACCCGCCGGATCACCCGGCCGGATTCGGGCCCGCCCTGCAAGTCGTCACCGACCACGGCGGCATGCTGATGGACTCCGTCACGGTGCTGCTGCACCGGCTGGGCGTGCCCTACGCGGCCATCATGACCCCGGTCTTCGAGGTGCACCGCAAACCGACTGGCGAGCTGGTCAGCGTCGACGCGAAACCCCCCGGCGCCCCGCAATACGTGGGCGAGGCGTGGATACACGTGCAACTATTGCCGTCGGTCGACAGCAAGGGCCTTGCCGAAGTCGAACGGCTGCTGCCCAAGGTCCTGTCCGACGTGCAGCAGGTCGCCAGCGACGCGGGCGCGTTGATCGACGCCCTGAGCGGGCTGGCCGCGGAGGTCGAAGGCAACGCGCAGGGCCACTTCTCGGCCCCCGACCGCGAGGACGTCGCGGCGCTCCTGCGTTGGCTGGGCAACGGTAACTTCCTGCTGCTCGGCTACCAACGCTGCCGCGTGCACGGGGGCCTGGTCTCCGGTGACGGGTCACCGGGCCTGGGCGTCCTGCGCACTCGCACCGGTTCCCGGCCCCGGTTGACCGACGACGACACCTTGCTGGTACTGGCCCAATCGGTTGTCGGCAGCTACCTGCGCTACGGCGCGTACCCGTACGCCATCGCGGTTCGGGAGAACCTCGGCGGCGACGACGGCGTCGTCGAGCACCGCTTCGTCGGGCTGTTCACCGTCGCCGCGATGAACGCGGACGTCCTGGAGATCCCGACGGTCTCCACGCGGGTGCGCCAGGCGCTCGCCCTGGCCGACAGCGACCCGATCCACCCCGGCCAACTGCTGCTCGACGTCATCCAGACCGTCCCGCGCTCGGAACTGTTCACGCTGAGCGCCGAGCGGCTGTTGGCGATGGCCAAAGCGGTGGTGGACCTGGGGTCCCAGCGGCGGGCGCTGTTGTTCTTGCGGGCCGACCGGCTCCAATACTTCGTCTCGTGCCTGGTCTACCTGCCCCGCGACCGCTACACCACGCAGGTGCGGCTGCAGATCGAGGACATCCTGGTCCGCGAATTCGGCGGCACGCGGCTGGAATTCACCGCACGGGTGAGCGAATCACCCTGGGCCCTCATGCATTTCATGGTCCGGCTACCCGAAGATGCACCGCAGGTCGACGTCTCCGAGGACAACCGGGTCCGCATCCAGGGCCTGCTGAGCGAGGCCGCCCGCACCTGGACGGACCGGTTGATCGCCGCGGCCGCGGACGGTTCCGTCGAGCATGACGACGCCGAGCACTACGCGACCGCCTTCCCCGAGGTCTACAAACAGGCGGTCACCCCCGCCGATGCGATCGAGCACATCGCGATCATCAAAGAGCTGCAAGACAACTCGGTCAAGCTGGTGTTCTCCGAACGGGGCGAGGAGGGTGCCGCCCAGCTGACCTGGTTCCTCGGCGGGCGCACCGCATCGCTGAGCCAGCTGCTGCCCATGCTGCAGAGCATGGGCGTGGTGGTGCTCGAGGAGCGGCCCTTCACGGTGACCCGCCAGGACGGGCTGCCGGTGTGGATCTATCAGTTCAAGATCTCCACGCACCCGACCATCGCGCCCGCGACGACGACGGCCGAGCGGGAGGCGACCGCGCAACGATTCGCCGATGCGGTCACCGCGATCTGGCAGGGCCGCGTCGAGATCGACCGGTTCAACGAGCTCGTCATGCGCGCGCGGCTGAGCTGGCAGCAAGTCGTGCTGCTGCGCGCCTACGCGAAATACCTACGGCAGGCGGGCTTTCCGTACAGTCAGTCCTACATCGAGTCGGTGCTCAACGAGCACCCCTCCACCGCGCGATCGCTGGTCGTCCTGTTCGAGGCGCTCTTCGATCCCCGCCCGTCCGGGGCGTCGGCGAACCGCGACGCCCAGGCGGCGGCGGCCGCGGTCGCCGCCGACATCGACGCGTTGATGAGCCTGGACACCGACCGCATCTTGCGGGCGTTCGCCTCGCTGGTACAGGCGACGTTGCGCACCAACTACTTCGTCACGCGAGAGGGCTCGGCCCGCGCCCGAAACGTGCTGGCCCTCAAGCTCGATGCCCAGCTCATCGACGAGTTGCCGCTGCCGCGCCCCAAATACGAGATCTTCGTCTATTCGCCCCGCATCGAGGGCGTGCACCTGCGCTTCGGCCCGGTGGCGCGGGGCGGGCTGCGCTGGTCGGACCGGCGCGACGATTTCCGCACCGAGATCCTCGGCCTGGTCAAGGCGCAGGCGGTGAAGAACGCCGTCATCGTGCCGGTCGGGGCCAAGGGCGGCTTCGTCGTCAAGCGGCCGCCGATGGCGACCGGCGATCAGGCGGAGGACCGCGAGGCCGCCCGCGCCGAAGGCATCGCCTGCTATCAGCTGTTCATCTCCGGGTTGCTCGACGTCACCGACAACGTCGATCACAAAACGAAGAAGGTGAGCCCGCCGCCCGAAGTGATCCGGCGCGACGGCGACGACGCGTATCTGGTGGTGGCCGCGGACAAGGGCACCGCCACCTTCTCCGACATCGCCAACGACGTCGCCAAGTCCTACGGATTCTGGCTGGGGGACGCCTTCGCCTCCGGCGGATCGGTGGGCTACGACCACAAGGCCATGGGCATCACCGCGAAGGGCGCGTGGGAGGCCGTCAAACGCCACTTCCGGGAGATGGGCGTCGACACCCAGACCGAGGACTTCACGGTGGTGGGCATCGGCGACATGAGCGGCGACGTGTTCGGCAACGGCATGCTGCTGTCCCGACACATCAAGTTGATCGCCGCCTTCGACCACCGGCATGTCTTCCTCGACCCCGACCCCGACCCCGCCGCCTCGTGGGAACAACGCCGGCGCATGTTCGACCTGCCGCGCTCCAGCTGGGACGACTACGACAAGTCGTTGATCAGCGAGGGCGGTGGGGTGTACAGCCGCGAGCACAAATCCATCCCCGTCAGCCCGCAGGTGCGCGAGGCGCTGGGCATCGACGGCGACGTCACCGAGATGACGCCGCCCAACCTGATCAAGGCGATCCTGCAGGCACCGGTCGACCTGTTGTTCAACGGCGGCATCGGCACCTACATCAAGGCCGAATCCGAGTCCGACGCCGACGTCGGTGATCGCGCCAACGATCCGGTGCGGGTCAACGCAAGCCAGGTGCGCGCCAAGGTGATCGGTGAAGGTGGCAACCTGGGGGTGACCGCCCTGGGCCGGGTCGAGTTCGACCTTTCGGGCGGGCGCATCAACACCGACGCCATGGACAATTCCGCCGGCGTGGACTGCTCGGACCACGAGGTCAACATCAAGATCCTGATCGACTCGCTGGTGACCGCCGGCAGGGTCGATCCCGACGAGCGCAAAGAGCTGCTGGAGTCGATGACCGACGAGGTCGCGCAGCTGGTGCTCACCGACAACGAGGATCAGAACGACCTGATCGGCACCAGCCGCGCCAACGCGGCCAGCCTGCTGCCGGTGCACGGCAGGCAGATTCAGTACCTGGTCGACCACCGGGGGCTCAACCGCGAACTGGAGGCGCTGCCGTCGGAGAAGGAGATCGACCGCCGATGCGAGGCCGGCATCGGCCTCACCTCGCCCGAGCTGTGCACCCTGATGGCGCACGTCAAACTCGGGCTCAAAGAAGAGATGCTGAACACCGAACTGACCGAGCAGGACGTGTTCGCCTCCCGGCTGCCCCTGTACTTCCCGACGCCGTTGCGGGAACGGTTCACCCCGGAGATCCGCACCCACCAGCTGCGCCGCGAGATCGTCACCACCATGCTGATCAACGACCTGGTCGACACCGCCGGCATCAGCTACGCCTTCCGAATCACCGAGGACGTCGGCGTCGGGCCGGTGGACGCGGTGCGGACGTACGTGGCCACCGACGCCATCTTCGACGTGGGCCAGATCTGGCGGCGCACCCGCGCGGCCAATCTCCCGGTCGCCTTGTCCGACCGCTTGACGCTGGATACCCGGCGGCTCATCGATCGCGCCGGCCGCTGGCTGCTCAACTACCGTCCACAGCCGCTGGCCGTCGGCGCCGAGATCAACCGGTTCGCCGCGAAGGTCAAAGACCTGACCCCTCGGATGTCGGAGTGGCTGCGCGGCGACGACAAGGCGATCGTCGAAAAGGAAGCCGCCGAGTTCGCGTCGCAGGGAACACCCGAGGACCTGGCGTACATGATCGCCGCCGGCCTGTACCGCTTCAGCCTGCTCGACATCATCGACATCGGCGACATCAACGACATCGACGCCGCCGAGGTCGCGGACACCTACTTTGCCCTGATGGACCGGCTTGGCACCGACGGCCTGCTGACGGCGGTATCCGAACTGCCCCGCAACGACCGCTGGCATTCCTTGGCGCGCTTGGCGATTCGCGATGACATCTACGCATCGCTGCGGTCGTTGTGCTTCGACGTGCTCGCGGTGGGGGAGCCGAACGAAAGCGGCGAGGAGAAGATCGCCGAGTGGGAACACCTGTCCGCGTCGCGGGTGGAGCGGGCCCGCCGTACCCTCATCGAAATCCAGGAAAGCGGGGAGAAGGATCTCGCGACGCTTTCGGTGGCCGCGCGTCAGATCCGGCGCATGACCCGCACCAGCGGAAGAGGTTCATCGAGTTGAGCGTCGGCTTCGTCGCCCCCGTACCGGTGCGCTGGTCGGACATCGACATGTACCAGCACGTCAACCACGCCACGATGGTCACGATCCTGGAGGAGGCCCGGGTCCAGTTCCTGCGTGAAGCGTTCGAGGTCGACATCTTGACCATCGGGTTGCTGATCGCCGAAGTCAAGGTGACCTACAAAGGCCAACTGCGGCTGGTCGATTCGCCGCTGCAGGTGACGATGTGGACCAAGCGGTTGCGGGCGGTGGACTTCACGCTGGGCTACGAGGTGCGCTCGGTGTCCGCGGATCCGGAATCCAAGCCCGCCGTCATCGCCGAGTCGCAACTGGCCGCCGTCCATATCGAGGAGGAGCGGCTGGTGCGGCTCTCCCCACACCATCGGGAGTATCTGCAGCGGTGGATCCGGTAGTTGACCGCGGACTTTGGCTGGGTCCACAGGACCGGGCCGCCCAGCGCAGGGATCTGGGCGCGTTCGTCGATCACGCGTTGCGACTCGACGACGCCGCGGTCATCCGCCTCCGCAACCGATCCACAGGGCTCCTGACGGCCTGGGTGGCAACCGGTTTCGACGTGCTGGCCAGCCGTGTAGTGGGCGGCCAGGTGCGGCCCGACGACCTGTCCGTGGGCGCCGACGCCCTGGCGCGCGGCCTGACCGCGATGGATGACTCCGGCTACGTCGACCCCGGGTTCGCGATGGACTCCGCGTGGCGGGGGGCGTTGCCCCCGGACACCGGCTTCAGCCACCTCGAGGACATCCCCGCCCGGGTGATGCTGGATCTGGCGCAGCGCGGCGCGCGACTTGCCAAGGAACACGGCAGTTCTCATGGCCCGCCGGTGTCGCTGCTCGACCAGGAGGTCGTTCAGGTGAGTGCGCCCGACGCCAGCGTCGGGCTGCCCATGCGGTGTGTGTTCGCCTTGACCGCAATGGGTTTCCTGCCGCAGTCTCCGGACGCCGTAGGCGCCGATGAGATGATCCGGGTCCGGATCCTGCCTACCTGGCTGCGCATCGACGCGCGGTTCGGCTCGGTGTACCGGCGCCGCGGCGACCCGGCGCTGCTGCTGCGCTGAGGTGTCGAGCAGCGATCACCTCGGGTCACGTGCCGTAGACCATCCACAGCGGGAGAACCGAGTCGAGGTAATCCATGAACTTTTTCAGGCCCACGCGGTATTGCCCGTAGCCGTAGGGGTCTTCGGCGTACTCGGGGAAGGCGATGCCCAACCCGAACAGGCCGGGGGCAATGATTCCGTTCATCCGGTTGTAGCCCAGCCGGCCCCAGTGGGGCGTCTCGGGCAGCTTCCGCGGCTCGAAACCGACGGTGTAGACGACGCGATCACACTCGGCGACCTTCTCGTCGAACTCCGGGCTCGACACCAGGCACCTCTCCAGCCGATCCGGCCACACCCCGTCGATGTTCTCGCGAGCCCACACCGCGGCCCGCCCCTTGAGGCCGGTGTCGTCGAACAGGATCCAATCATCCAGGTAGACCGCGTATTTGAGCGGGCTGCGGTAGATGTTGATCACCTTGGCGACCGGACACCGCAGGAGGTGCGGCAACGCGATCATCGACGAGTGCGACGAGCCGAAGACCGCAACCGTCGCCCCTTCCAGCGGCACCTCGGCGAGCTTGTCGGCATCGAGGGCGACCTCGACCGGAATCTCCTCGATGGGGTAGTCGAGCCTCCTGGGTACCGCGCCGACCGCGAGAATCACGTTTTCCGACGCCAATTCCCTATCCCGTGTTTCGATCCGCCACCGCCGTTGCGCCAGGGTCAGTGTGGTGGCCGTCGTCTCGAATACGTGCACCCGCTGGCGCAACTGCTCGGTCACCCATACCAACGGGTCGGCGACCAGGGCAAGGGCGCAGGTCTCCTCGGGGTCGACTTCGGCCAGCGGCGAAGGCGGAGCATGTGAGAACCCAAAGGCCGCAGAGCCATTCAAGAAGCTCATAAACGTCCCGGCGATCGTGTTGCTGGACACCGACCTCCACTTACCGCCCAGGTCTCCTGCGGCGAAGGCGGGATCCACCCAGGCGATCTTGTCGGGCGGTATGCCCTGATCGAGCAGCCTTCCCACCGCCGCGATGCCCGCGGGTCCCGCCCCGATCACCGTCCACGCGTACGTCGCCATGTACTAGGTATAGAGGAGCGGCAGGCCACGTGCCGAGCCGGAAGGGCGGGATCGGATCACACGATGTCGGCGAACATCAGCGCCGTACCTGCGGCGGTGACCGTCTGGGTCACGATTTGCGCGTAGCTGAGTTTAACGGTGCGCGGCATCAGTTTCGTCCAGCGCTGCGCCACCCAGCGGTACGCCCAGAAAATCGCCACCGCGCCGAACCCCAGGGCCGCGATCCCGTTCACCATGTTGACCCAGTCCGGCGTGGCCTGGGACATGTCGTGCGTCGCGTGCTGCATCCCCGAGGCGGCGCTGTGCGCCGACATGCCCATCGCAAGGTCGTCCGGATGCCCGGCGCGTCCCGGCAAGCTGCCCTTCATCGCCCCGTACATCCAGGCCATCGCCACCATCATCAGGGCGTAGTAATAGTTGGTCAGCCTGCCGTCGGCGGCCCAGGGCGTGTGGCCGGCGATGCCGACGAACCAGGCGCCGCCGAGCAGGAAGCACGTCGCGGCAACCATGGTCGGGATGCTCATGCCCACACCCCACGCCATCAGGATCATCACCGCCGACATCGCCAGATGCAGCAGCTGGCTCACGATGCTGGTCCAGCAGCGGCGTTGAGCGACAAGGAAATATCCGTAGGCTGCGAAGCTCACGGCGAAGAGTGCCGTCACCAGCCATCGCAACGTGTTATCCACCAACCCGCCTTTCGCCGGTGGGCTCGCACGGTGTCGGCCTAGGACCCGGAATCGGCGGTTCGATCTCGGTCATGGCACGAGAGTACCCCCACCGGGTATCTCCACTTTGGAGGCGCCCCGGCGGTTGGCCAACCCCAATGTGAAAACGGCTGGACTGCCGCAGCTTTGGGTTCGCCGTTCAGGCCAGCCACGCCGCGGCGTCCGGCGCGAGTTCGCCGTCGACCAGCGGGGCGCTGGCCATGATGAGCTCTCCCGGCGGCAGTGGGATCGGTCGGCGGCCGGCGTTCACCGCGCACACCGCCCCGCCGCCGCGGCGCCGGAAGATCAGCGCATCCGGTGGCGCGTCCAACCAGTCGATCTCGTCGCCCTCGAGTTCGGCGCGTTCCTTGCGTAATTTGATGACGTGCCGGAAGAACGAGAACGTCGATTCGGGGTCTGCGATCTGGCGCTCGACGGTCAGGGACGCCCACTCCTGCGGCATCGGTAACCACGTGTCGGGGGAGCTGGAGAACCCGAACGGGGGAGCGTCGCCCGACCACGGGATCGGAACGCGGCACTTGTCGCGGCCGCGCTCGGTATGCCCGGAGCGTTCCCACGTCGGGTCCTGCAGCACTTCGTCGGGCAGCTCGACGTCCGGCAGCCCCAGCTCCTCGCCGTTGTAGACGAACACCGCGCCCGGCAGGGCGAGCATCACCATCGCCATCGCCTTCGCCCGGTTCAGCCCGACCTCGCCGCCCCCGTAACGGGTGACCTCCCGCCCCACGTCGTGGTTGGACAGGGTCCAGGTGGGGATGGCGTTTTCGATCGCGATGGCCTCCATCGAATTCTCTATCGCATGGCGGATCTGGTCGGCGTCGAAGTCGATCTTGGTGAGCCGGAAGTTGAAACCGAGGTGCAGTTCGTCGGGCCGCAAATACTCGGCCCACAGGAGGTTGTCGAGCACCCACACCTCCCCAATGGTCACCGCGTCGGGATAGTCGTCGACGATCTTGCGGATCCCGCGGTGGATCTCGTGCACGCTCGGATGATTGAAGCGCGGGTCGTCGTCGCTGTGACTGAGCACCTTGACGTCGTCCTTCGCGTCGGGCAGGTCAGCCGGCTTGGCCATGCCGTGTGCGACGTCGATGCGGAAGCCGTCCACGCCGCGCTCCAGCCAGAACCGCAGCGTCTTCTCGAAATCGTCGAAGACGTCCGGGTGTTCCCAGTTCAGGTCCGGCTGCTCGGTGTCGAAGAGGTGGAGGTAGTACTGGCCCGGATTGCCGTCCGGCTCCACCACCCGCGTCCAGGCGGACCCACCGAATACCGACGTCCAGTTGTTCGGCGGCAGCTCCCCATCCGGACCCTGACCGTCGCGGAAGTAGTAGCGCTCCCGCGCCTCGGTGCCCGGCCCCGCGGCCAGCGCGGCCTGAAACCACGGGTGCGCCGAGCTGGTGTGGTTGGGCACCACGTCCATGGTGATCTTGATGCCCCGCTTGTGCGCCGCGGGGATCAGGCGCTCAATGGCCGCCATCCCCCCGAACAGTGGATCGATGTCGCGGGGGTCGGCGACGTCGTAGCCGTGGTCGGCCATCGGTGAGACGGTGACCGGGTTGAGCCAGATCGCGTCCACCCCGAGCCGCTCGAGGTGATCCAGATGGGCCAGTAACCCGTCGATGTCGCCCACGCCGTCGCCGTCGCTGTCGGCGAACGACCGGGGATAGACCTGATAGAACACCGCGTTCGACCACCATGCTCCGGGGCTCATCCTGCTCCGTTCGGTTGGGTATCAGAAGGGCGAATTGACCAGCGAGTTGGCCGCCATCTCGAGGTAATCGAGCAGCTGGCGCCGGTGCTCGTCGTCGAGGGTCTGCGAATCGATCGAGGCGACGGCGGTGTGCATGCAGCGCAGCCAGGCGTCCCGCTCGATAGGCGTGATCCGGAACGGGACGTGCCGCATCCGCAGCCGGGGATGGCCCCGGCGGTCTGAGTAGGTGCGCGGGCCGCCCCAGTACTGCTCGAGGAACATGCGTAACCGTTCTTCGGCGCCCGCCAGGTCGTCCTCGGGGTACAGCTGGCGCAGGATCTCGTCCTCGGCGACCTGGGCGTAGAAGCGGGACACAATCGCGTGGAAGGTCTCGGCACCGCCGACGGCGTCATAGAAGGACTGGGGCTCGGAATCCATCACCTCCATTGTGGTCCATGGCGGCGGCGTCCGGCCGAGGCGGGCCGCGGGCGCTCCCGGTGTTCACCCGGGCGACATGCCGTTCACCTGCAATAGGGGTGCGATTGGCGACGAATCATGGTGGACTATCCGCGGAGGATCTATGGCGCAGGGCAAGAGACGCCGCAGCCACCGCAGTTCCGGTGCCGCGGCAGGGTTAACCGGGCCCCCAACCGCGTCATGCCTGCATAGCGTCGACACCCATCCCCCCACCCGCCAGGACACCGCTTCCCTGTGGAGTCGCCGGCGGGTGTTGCTGCTGAATTCGACCTACGAGCCGCTGACCGCGCTGCCGATGCGGCGGGCGATCGTGATGGTGATCTGCGGCAAGGCCGACGTGGTGCATCACGACCCAAGCGGACCGGTGATCCACTCGGCCACCAGCTCGATCCTGGTGCCCTCGGTGATTCAGCTGCGGTCCTACGTCCGCGTTCCGTACCGGGCCCGGGTGCCGATGACGCGGGCCGCGCTGATGCATCGGGACCGGTTCTCCTGCGCCTACTGCGGGGCCAAGGCCGACACCGTCGACCACGTGGTGCCACGCAGTCGCGGCGGCGACCACTCCTGGGAGAATTGCGTCGCCTGCTGTTCGACGTGCAACCACCGCAAGGGCGACAAGCTGCTCACCGAGCTCGGCTGGGTGCTGCGCCGGACGCCGCTGCCGCCGACGGGCCAGCACTGGCGACTGTTGTCGACGGTCAAGGAGCTCGACCCGGCGTGGGCGCGCTACCTCGGCGAGGGCGCGGCGTAGCGCCCGGATCGCACGACATCTCGTGTCCGAGTGTGCCGAGGGATCACCGCGTGGGTTACGGTTTTCGCCGTGAGCCTTTTGCAGATTCACCTGTACTTCATCGGGATACCGTTGCTGCTGGTCGCAGTGCTGGCGTTGCTGACCGTGGCCCGCAAGGGACCGCACCCGGCGAGCTACAAGCTGGGCGAGAAGTGGACCCACCCGCCGATCCTGTGGGCGGCCGCGGACGAAGACGTCGGTCACGCGCACGGCGGGCACGACACACACGAATTCGCAGTTGGAGGTGGCGCCAGTGGCACGTGGTGACGTAGCGACGATCGAGCCCGGCGAGCTGCCGAACGGGTGGGTGATCACCACCAGCGGGCGGATCTCCGGGGTGACGGAGCCGGGCGAGCTGTCCGTCCATTACCCGTTCCCGATCAAGGACCTGGTCGCCATCGATGACGCGCTGAAGTTCGGTTCGCGGGCATCGAAGGCGAGGTTCGCCATCTACCTCGGCGACCTGGGCAACGACACCGCCGCGCGGGCCCGCGAGATCCTGGCCAAGGTCCCGACGCCGGACAACGCGGTGCTGCTGGCGGTCTCACCCGACCAGAAGGTCATCGAGGTGGTCTACGGCTCCCAGGTCCGCGGTCGTGGCGCCGAGTCGTCCGCGCCGCTCGGGGTCGCCGCCGCGTCGTCGGCGTTTCAGCGGGGCGACCTGGTCGACGGGCTGGTCAGCGCGATCCGCGTCCTCAGCGCGGGAATCGCCCCGGCCTAACTGCCCGCCCACCGCGCGAGGGTGCGCAAATGCACGCCGAGCGCGGCGTGTCGCCGTACAAACACGCGCGCTCGCGTCAGGCGTTATCAGGCCGCGTCGAACCCGCGGGCCCGCAGGGCCCGCTTCACGCCGGCCTGGCCCTCCAGCACCAGCCGTCGTAGAGCCGGCGGCACCTCGGGGTCGGAAAGGAACCTGTCGGCGGCCGCGATACCGGCCTCGCTGATGTTCCAGTGCGGGTACAGCCCGATCACCACGGTCTGCGCGACCTCGCTGGACCGCCGTGCCCACACGCCCGGTATCGCTGCGAAATAGCGGTCGGTGAAGGGGTCGAGCAAGGCGTGCTGCCCGGGCGGGGCGAAGCCCGCGATGATGGACCGGGCCGTGATGTTGGCCAGGGTGTCGTCCTCGATCACCGTGGTCCAGGCCTCCTCCTTGACCTGCCGTTGCGGCCGAGCCGTCGCCGCCTGCGCACCGTGCCGCTTGCCGGCGGCGGTCGGGTCGCGCTGCACCTCCGCGTCGATGAAGGGCGTGCCGGGCCCGTCGGCGTCGATCTCGCCCGCGCCGGCGAGCGCGGTCACGATGCGCCACCGGAGATCGGTGTCGATCTCGAGACCGGCCAGCCCCAGCTCGGCCGGGTCGTGGTCGAGCAGGTCCGCCAGCGTCACGACGTGCCGGGTCGACAACACCGACGAGCACAGGCTGTTGACGAACGCGAGCTGGTGATCGGAGCCGGGCTCCGCCGCGCGCGCCAGCTCCAGCAACCGGTCGGCGAACTGCGGCCAGCCCTGCTCGTGCGCCCAGCCCGGCTCGGCGTAGGAAGCCAGCGCCGTCTGCGCCTGCAGCAGCAGCCGCTGCGCCACCCCGACCTCGGTTTCGGCGTGCACCCCGGTCGAGACCAGGGCCACGAAGTCGCGCGCCCGCATTTCGGCCTCGCGGGTCATCTCCCACGCCGCCGACCACACCAGGGAGCGCGGCAGCGGCTCGGCGATGTCGGCGATGCGCCGCAACGCGGTCTGCAGCGACTCCTGATCGAGCCGCAGGGAGCAGTAGGTCAGGTCATCGTCGTTGACCAGCACCAGCTCGCCGCGCGAAAGACCTACCAGCGCAGGGACTTCCGTGACAGGGCCCTCGACATCGAGCTCTTCCCGCCGCACCCGCACCAGTTTGCCGGCGCCGTCGTCGTCGTAGATGCCGATCGCCAGCCGGTGCACCCGGGTCTCGCCTGCCCCGGGCGCGGCACCGCTCTGCGTCACCGCGAATCGGGTGAACCTCCCGTCGGCGTCGGTGTCGAAGTCGGCGCGCAGCGTGTTCAGCCCGGTCGTCTTCAACCATTGCCGGCCCCAGTCCGACAGGTCTCGGCCCGACGCCTTCTCCAGCGCGGTGACCAGGTCGTCGAAGGTGGCGTTGCCGAACGCGTGGGCGCGGAAGTAGTCGCGCAGACCGGCCAGGAATTGCTCCAGCCCGACGTAGGCGACCAGCTGCTTGAGGACCGAGGCGCCCTTTGCGTAGGTGATGCCATCGAAGTTCACCTCCACCGCGGCGAGGTCGGGGATGTCGGCGGCGATGGGATGCGTCGACGGCAGTTGGTCCTGGCGGTACGCCCACGACTTCTCGACCGTGGCGAACGTCGTCCAGGCCTCGGTGAATTCGGTGGCCTCCGCCTGGCACAGCACCGAGGCGAAGGTGGCGAACGACTCGTTGAGCCACAGGTCGTCCCACCAGGACATGGTGACCAGGTCCCCGAACCACATGTGCGCCATCTCGTGCAGCACGGTTTCGGCGCGCCGCTCGTAGGAGGCGCGGGTGACCTTGCTGCGAAAGACGTAGTCCTCCAGGAAGGTCACCGCACCCGCGTTTTCCATTGCGCCGGCGTTGAATTCGGGGACGAACAGCTGATCGTACTTGCCGAATGCGTACGGGAGCCCAAAGTTCTTGTGGTAGAAGCCGAATCCCTGTTTGGTCTGAGTGAACAGCCGCTCGGCGTCCATGTGGCGCGCCAGGGATTCCCGGCAGAAGATCCCCAGCGGGATCTCCCCATGCTCGTCGGTGTAGGTGTCTTTCCACTCGGCGTAGGGGCCGGCGATCAGCGCCACCAGATAGGTGCTCATCCGCGGGGTCGTGGCGAAGGTGTGCACCCCGTCCTCGATCGACACCGTGGCGCCGTTCGACACCACCTTCCAGTGCCCGGGCGCCGTCACCCGCAGGTCGAACGTCGCCTTGAGGTCGGGTTGGTCGAAGCAGGCGAACATGCGCTTGGCGTCGGCGGTTTCGAATTGCGAGTACAGATACGTCTCGTTGTCGACCGGGTCGACGAAGCGGTGCAACCCCTCACCGGTGTTCGAGTAGCGGCAGTCCGCGTCGACGACGAGCACGTTGTGTTGCTCCAGGCCGCGCAACGCGATGCCGGTGGATTCGTCGTATCCGGACACGTAAGTTGGACGCGTGGCCCTTCCTAATCTCACCCGGGACCAGGCCGTCGAACGCGCGGCCCTGATCACCGTCGACAGCTACCAGATCCAGCTCGATGTCACCGACGGCTCGGATGTTGGGGGTCCCCCGGCCACCCGCACGTTCCGGTCCACGACCACGGTCGTGTTCGACGCGCTTCCGGGCGCCGACACGTACATCGACCTCGCCGCCGAGACGGTACGCGGTGCCACGCTCAACGGTCACGACATCGACGTGTCCGGATACGACGAATCCACCGGCATCGCGTTGCGCGGCCTGGAGCAACACAACGTGCTCGTCGTCGACGCG
>NZ_LZJG01000286.1:0-1696 GCF_001667785.1 Mycobacterium sp. E3247
CCCCCCCCCCCGCCGCGGCGCCCCCCCGGGCCCGCAACATCGCGGTCGGGTTCGTCGGGGCGGTGGCCGCGGGCGTGCTCGTGGCCGCCATTGCGGCGCGGCTGAGGAGGGCGCGGTGAGGTCCACGCTGACCGGGTTCAGCCCGGGCAGCAACCGACGGGTCGTCGGGGTGTGGGTCGTGTTCCTGCTCGCGGTGGCGAGTTGGGCGGCGGCCGGCTACATCGGCGCCGCGGTCGACGCGGTGGTCGGCATCGCCCTGGTCTTCGTCCGGTGGTGGGGTCAGCCCGCGTGGTCGTGGCTGGTGTTGTGGCGCCACGGCCGGCGGCCGATCAGCTGGGACGCCCCACTGACCGTGGCCAACAACCGTTCCGGCGGTGGCGTCCGGGTGCAGGACGGCGTCGCGGTGGTGGCGGTGCAATTGCTGGGCAGGGCGCACCAAGCCACCACGGTGACCGG
The DNA here is from genome assembly GCF_001667785.1 of Mycobacterium sp. E3247. NCBI lineage: Bacteria > Bacillati > Actinomycetota > Actinomycetes > Mycobacteriales > Mycobacteriaceae > Mycobacterium > Mycobacterium sp. E3247. The sequence continues at coordinate 457 of NZ_LZJG01000286.1, forward strand.
CTCGGTGACCGTCGAGACCGACAACGTCATCGACGTCGTCGAATTGGTGCCGATGATGCACCAGGCGCTGGGTTTGATGCTCGACTCGATCAGCGTCGTATCACTCGGCTCCCGGCACGGCACCGTCGGGGACTACCCGCGGGTGTATGACTCGGAGATCGGTACCCCGCCATATGCGGGCCGGCGCGAAACCTGGTTGATCATGCGGCTGTCGATCATCGACAACACGCAAGCGCTGCGTTGGCGGACAACCGTTGGCGCCGCGGCCATTTCGGTGGCGCAGCGTAACCCGGGTCTGCGCACCGGGGGGCATCCGATCACCCGGCGGGATGTTGAACGTCAGCGCCGCAACGGGATCGACCAACCCATATCCGACTTTGTTGTCGACTCCAGCGGGCGGGTTGTGCGCCGACTGCACGATCCTGTTGATCACCTGATGCGCGCTGAGGCCCGGGTATTTCGCCCGCACCAGGGCCGCGACGCCGCTGACGTAGGCGGCCGAGAAGCTGGTGCCCCAGAACGGCATGTTCTTTTCGCCCGGCCTCGACGGCGGGTAGGCGTTCACCGGTCCGCCCCCCTGGGGTGAGAGGCCCATGATGTGGGTGCCCGGCGCCGCGACACCCACCCAAGGTCCCGACATGCTCTTGTCGAGCGCGGCGCCCGTGGCATCGACCGCACCGACCGACAGGACGTAGTCGGAAAACCAGGAGGGCGACGAGACGACCTTGACCTGATGCCAATCCCGGGGATCCGACGGATCCAGCGGGTCGTACATCGGGTTGTTGTTGCAGCCGGCTTCCCCGTCGTTTCCGGCCGCGGCCACCACGACCGCGTCCTTGACCGTGGCGGCATACCACAGCGCCGCGCCGAGCGCGCGTTGGTCGGCGGGGGCCGAGGCCGGCAGGCAGGCGGTCACCGAGATGTTGATCACCTTGGCACCCATGTTGGCCGCGTGGACCACTGCGCGGGCGACCGTGTTGAGCGTGCCGGCTTTGACCTTCTCGTCGGAATTGGGATCTCCGGGCGGGGGGTTGACCGGCTCAAAAGCCCTGGACGACTGGCGGATTGAGATGATGGTGGCGTTCGGGGCGACCCCGACCACCCCGTCGGGCGCTCCCGGCGGCAGCGGCGGCACGGCGGGTTCGTCCTCGGTCTGCGGGTCCGCCGGCCCGTTCGAGGCTGCGGTGGCGCCCCCTCCCTCGGGAGGCGGCGGCGGTGGCGGGGGCGGGCCGGTCCGCGC
>NZ_LZJG01000287.1:0-886 GCF_001667785.1 Mycobacterium sp. E3247
ATCTGTGTCTCCTCCAATTATGTTGACACGAATCAAAAGTCATGAGTTACCACTCTCGAACCAGACCAACCTGGGTCACAGAGGCCACGTGATTGCCGCCCACCGAAGAGCCGGCCCATACAGAACGCCCTGCCTTCCGAGGCACTGGGCGACACCTGCTCGAGGAGCAGCCACTCATCAATGCGGAAGGGGCGATGAAACCATAGACAATGATCGAGGGTGAACGTCTTAATATCGCGATGGGGCTTGATTTCGTGGGGCGTAAAGGCGCTCATCAACAATGTCAGGCCAGCGACACATGTGGCGATGGCACTGTGGACCGCTTGGGGAGCGTCGAAGGGTGCCGATGTCCGCACCCATTGGCGCGACAGCGTACCCCGGCCGGTTGTCGTGAGAGGTCCGCGCACATGCGAATCCGGGTACCAGTCGACTTCCAGAGAAGACCATCGTCGATAGAATTCCGGCCAGTCCTCGGGAAATGGACGCAGGCCCGCGCCAGCCGACGGAGGACCGTCGACAGCCTCGGCAGCCAGTTGATGCTCCGGTCCATTGCCTGGGACGTGGAACGCGGCCAGCAGGGAAAGCAGCTGTCGACCCTGCTGCTCGGCTATGACCCGCCGGTTGGACAGCGAGCCGGAGTCGCGCAACCGCTCGACGTGAAATTCAATCGGCGGCCCGATTAGCCCCGTGGAGAGGAAGTGGGTCTGAACAGAGTGCGGGACACGTTTTTCCTCGACGGTCTTGGCCGCTGCCAATAGCGCTTGACCCGCCGCCTGTCCGCCGAAGACCCGAGGCATACCGATGTCGGGCGTGATCCCTACGTAGGAATCGCTTGCGACGAATCGGACGTCAAGCAGGTCGATCAAGGAGGCGACAGTCGCGACCA
>NZ_LZJG01000288.1:0-1518 GCF_001667785.1 Mycobacterium sp. E3247
GCGGCGTTGATCAGGTCGTTGGGGATGATGCGAAAGTGCTCGCGCAGCAGGAAGATCGCGTACGGCGAGCCGAACATGAACGGCAGCACCAGCGCCCAGAACGTGTTACGCAGACCGAGCTGGGCCATCATGAGATACATCGGCACCACGGTGACCGTGCCCGGCACCATCAAGGTGGCGATGTAGACCCAGAACAGCGCGTCGCGTCCGGGAAAGTCCAACCGCGCGAACGCGTATGCGGCCAGCACCGAAAAGGTCAACTGGCCCACCAGGATCACCGCCGTCATCAAGGCGGTCACGGCCGCCGCCCGGCCGAATCCGGCCCCGCCGAGGTCGGCGTAGTTGGCCAGCGTGAAGGGGCGCGGCAGCTGCAGGGGCGTACCCGTGGCGAACTGGTGTGCTGAGGTGAACGAGGTCAATAAGCCAAGGGCGAAGGGCACCAACGTGATCACCGCACCCAGGACGAGTCCCGCGTAGACGACGAGCCGGCTAGGTGAGGTCATAGCTGATCCGCCGGCGGAAGTAGAGATGCTGCACGACCGTGACGCCGATCAGGATGACGAACAACACCACCGCCATCACCGACGCACGCCCGATGGCCGCCGAGCCGAAGGCCTCCGCGTAGATGCGGTGGGCCACCAGGTCGGTGCTGCCTCCGGGGCCGCCGCCGGTCAACGCGTACACCATGTCGAAAACCTGTGCGGTGCTGACGATCCCGGTCACCAGGACGAAGAACGTCGTCGGCCGCAGCATCGGCAGGGTGATGCGCCAGAACCGTTGCCACGCGTTGGCGCCATCGGTCCGCGCGGCGGCCTGCACGTCCTCGGGGATCGCCAGCAGGCCGGCCAGGAACGACAGCGAGACGTATCCGACGTTGGTCCACACGACCACGGCCGAGACGAGCGGCAACGCGAATGTGGGGTCGGACAGCCATTCGATGCTGTGCCCCAGCAGGGTGCTCACGGCCCCGTCCGTCGGGGCCAGAATCCACCGCCACAGCACCGCGATCGCCAGCGGTGCGCAGATCCACGGCAACACGTACACGGTGCGGAACAGGCCCGTGCCGGGAAGCCGGCGGGCCAGCATGGACGCGGCAACCAGGCCCAGCACCGTCTGGGCCGGAACGACGATCGCCACGAAGAGCGCCGTCACGATCAGCGAGTTGGCGAAGCCGTGATCCGCGAGCACCGAGCGCCAGTTGGCCAGGCCCACATAGCGCAGCGGGCCCAGCAGGTCCCAGCGGTAGAGGCTCAGCCAGATCACCACCAGGATGGGCAGCAACAAGAAGGCGACGACGCCGAACAGGCTGGGCGCCAGCAGGGCGTAGCCCAGCGTGGTGGAGCGAGGCTGTGTCCTCAGGGCGCCGCTGGCCATGGAGGTAATTAAAGCGGGCGGCGCCGGGGTTTGGCGTGAACGGCCGTTACGGTGGAGCCGTGACACCGAACCGGGGGATCGATGCCGACTTCCTCAACCTGCCGCGCCACCAGCTGGCCGACGCCGCGCTGTCGGCGGCCACCG
>NZ_LZJG01000289.1:0-9436 GCF_001667785.1 Mycobacterium sp. E3247
TTGTCCATCGTGTTCACGCGGCCCTCACAGGTACTTCAGGGCGATGTCTTGCAGATGGGTGCGCATCGTCTGGCCGGACGGCCCGCCGCCCGATCCCGTTGCGCCACCCGACCAGTAGACGAAACGGATCTTCAGGCGAGGGGGACGGGGTGAGCGCGGCGCCCGGTCCCGGTCACACCACCTACGACGGCGTCGCGGCGCTGGGATCGCTGTTGGGGCGGTCGGAGAAAGCCGGAAGTTGCACCGGTTCTCCATCGCGGGCGGGGCGTGACACGACCTCGGGCTCGTAGCGATGCGAAAACAGGTCGGACGATGTCATGGAGTGGGGCTCCTCGATTTGGTTTGGCTTCGGCCCAAACGGAAGTGGTGGAGCGAAGAGCGGCCGATTCGTAGATGCGCCCCTCCGCGTAGGAAATCGCTGGGGAAGGCGAACGCGACCGCTCACACCAATGTACACCCGCAACGCACTGTGGGCTGGCGGGAAAGCTCCCACCAGCCCACATGGAGTAGAACTCGCGCTAGACGGCAGTCACTCCGACTGCCTGCGGGCCCTTGGCCCCCTGCTCGACGCTGAACTCGACTCGTTGGTTCTCTTCGAGCGAACGGTAGCCGCCCCCCTGAATTTCCGAGTAGTGGACGAACACGTCTGCTGCGCCGCCGTCCGGAGCGATAAAACCGAAGCCTTTTTCGCTGTTAAACCATTTCACAGTTCCCTGTGTCATACCTTCAACTTCTCTCATTTTGAATGGATGCCGACGGGCATCCTCGGCAACCGTAGCACATGCTGCATCTGCGAACGCTAATCGGCTGCACCAGAATGTTTTTCATGCAGTCAAGTGCTGATGGGCGATCAAAAGGGCCTGGGTCTCGAATAATCTTGATAAACAGCGTGATTCGATGATTCGGGCCTGCGCACACCAAAATTTTCCGCGCTGCAACCGCCGAGGCCGGGGCGGCGTCACATGGGTCAGGCACCCCTGCGGGCACCCGTTGACGGTCTGCGGGCGCTGACCCGATCGCCCCTGTGCCCCGAGGCTTGTGACAACGCCGTGGCAGTCGCAAACTTGTTGATATGCGCGACCGCGAGACCATCGACGCAGAATTGCGGCGCATCGCCATGCGGCGCCGCGCCATGCGCGAGCAGGGCGGTCGGCTGTCGTCTTGGGAGGTTGACGAGCTGCTCGACGAGCTCCTGGCCCACAACACGGGGGCGTCTTCGACCGACTCGACGGGGGTGCCCGCGGCCGGAACCCTCGCCGGCAACCCGTCGCGCGGCGACACTGCGAGGAGCAGGGCGCGGCGGCGTAAGCGCCCGCTGTTCCGCCGGGCTCTTTTCGCGGCCATGCCGCTATCGCTGGTCGCCGTCGCTGCCGCGGTGGTGCTGGTGGTGTTCACCGTTCAGCACCAGGATTCATCGGCGCAGCCGACCGAAACCCCGGCGTCGGCCGCGCCGCCCCCCAACCGGATGGCGCCGAAAGCGCCCGCACCGCACGTTGACATTGCCGACGCGGCGTTCATCACCGCGCTGAAGCGTCAGGGCGTACCGGTTCCCAGCCAGGAGTACGTGACGGCCCAAGGGCACGCGGTCTGCGACTTCCTGGCGCGCCAACCCAACCTCGCGGACGCGGTCCAGTTCGTCCAGCGATCATCGGTGTGGGACGCCGATCAAAGCGCGCAAGTGACGGCGGGGGCCATCGTCTCGTATTGCCCCCAGTCTCGCCCCACCGTCGCGGACCAGCTGCAGCCCGCCTATCAGAACACCCTCTCCGATCTGCAGGCCATCCAACGGCAACTGGACGGAATCCAGGGCGACCTGAAGGGCATCCAGGGAAGTCTGGACGGCATCCCGGGCTGGCCCTAACCGGTTTCCTACCCGCTACGGCCGGTACTACCCGGAACCGGTCGGCCCTTTTCTAGCAATGCTGTTGGGACTACGATCTCCCTGCACGGAGATATGGGATGCTCAGCATGGCTAACCGTTTGGCATTCATGGTCCCAGCCGTATTCGCGCTGGTGTTCATCACGACATGTCTGTCGCCGGGAGTAAGTAGAGCCGCTGAATGTGGCCAAGGCACCGTTTACGACGCACCATCTGATAGCTGTGTGGTTCTCGCGCAGGCTCCGCAACCACTGGCCCCGCCGCCACCGCCGCCAGCAGCCCCGCCTCCGCCGCCGCCCCCGTACAACGGCCCCAGGCCACATGTCTGGGTCAGCGTCTGCGCGCCTATTCCGTTCGTCAGTGTCTGCGCCGGAATCTGACGGCGCGCGACCGACGCCAAACCTGAGCGACTACCGCCGGTCGAGTTGTGCGGCTAAGCGATTGGAGCCCCCTGTCAGGATTGAACTGACGACCGCTCGCTTACAAGGCGAGTGCTCTACCACTGAGCTAAGGAGGCCGGGTCAAGCGGGGTCAAGCCTAATCGGTCACTCGCCGGTGTCGATCATGCGCGTTGAGCGCACCGCCCGCGACGACGGACGGCGCCGGCCCGGCAGGGGGATGCGGTCGGCGATGTTGCTCAGCGGGTTGACCACCATGGTCAGCGCGACGACGGCGTCCTGCAGCGTGGCGATCGCCGGCTCCAGCGCCTCCATCCCGGGCGTCAGCCGCGCCAGGGTGTCGGCGACGTCGGCGAGCTGATCCAGCGGCCCGTTTCTCGCTGTCAGCTTGTCGACCAGGCCACCGTCGGCCAGGAGCCGATCGGCCAGCCCATCCTCGGCCAGCAGCCGCTCGATCAAGCCGTCCTCCGAGACCAGCTGATCGGCCAGCCCGCCGGGCTGCAGCGTGCGGTGCAGTCCGCCGCCCTCGGCGGTCAGGCGGTCCAGCAGACCGCCATCCGAGGTGAGCATGTCGACCACGCCGCCCGGGCGCAGCAGTCGGTCGATCGGTCCGTCCGGCGCGACCGCCCGCCCGAGTGGCGCGTCGTCGTCGAGCAACCGGGCGAGCCGGTTGGCGCGAACGATCGCGTCGTCGATTCCGAGCATGGACGTCATGGCCGTCGTTCCGGCGGCACCGCCGTCACCCAGCGCTCGTTTCGCCACCCCCACCGCCGCGCTGGCGACGGTCAGGCTGGCGTCCGCGGCCGCAAGCCCCACGCGCGCCGGGGCGGTCGCGGCCGAGACGATGCGTGCGGCGAGGTTCATCCCACGAGTTTATTCGCGACGCGAGGGCGTCAAGCTGCGCAGGTCCACGCCACGGTCGCGATTCCTGGCAGACTACTATCAGAGTGTTGGCACTGAGCTCTCAGCAACCACACAATCTTCACATAGCTAACGTACAACCAAGGGGTAGAAGAACCTGATGACCGCGGCAACCCCAAGCGAAACCAAACCGGAGGCTCGCGTCCTAGTGGTCGACGACGAGGCCAACATCGTCGAGCTGCTCTCGGTGAGCCTGAAGTTCCAGGGGTTCGAGGTCTATACCGCGACCAACGGAGCCCAGGCGCTGGACCGGGCGCGGGAAGCCCGGCCCGACGCGGTGATCCTGGACGTGATGATGCCCGGCATGGACGGGTTCGGGGTGCTGCGGCGCCTGCGCGCCGACGGTATCGACGCCCCGGCGTTGTTCCTGACGGCCCGGGATTCCTTGCAGGACAAGATCGCCGGCCTGACCCTGGGCGGCGACGACTACGTGACCAAGCCGTTCAGCCTCGAAGAGGTGGTTGCCCGGTTGCGCGTCATCCTTCGTCGCGCGGGCAAGGGGGGAGCGGAGCCCCGCAGCGCCCGCCTCACCTTCGCCGACATCGAACTCGACGAGGAGACCCACGAGGTGTGGAAGGCCGGTGAACCGGTCTCGTTGTCGCCCACCGAGTTCACGCTGCTGCGTTACTTTGTGATCAATGCGGGCACGGTGCTCAGCAAGCCCAAGATCCTCGACCATGTGTGGCGTTACGACTTCGGAGGTGACGTCAATGTCGTCGAGTCCTACGTGTCGTACCTGCGGCGCAAGATCGACACCGGGGAGAAGCGGCTGCTGCATACCTTGCGCGGGGTGGGCTATGTGTTGCGGGAACCGCGTTGAGCCCGCGGTCGGTCACCGCCGGTAGCGAAGCGTCACCCTCGACGGCCAAGCAGTATCGACGTGGATTGCCGCTTCGGGTGGGGCTGGTCGCCGCCACCCTGGTGCTGGTGGCCTGCGGCCTGGCCGTGTCGGGCATCGCGGTCACGTCGATCCTGCGGCACAGCCTGGTCTCCCGGATCGACCAGACACTGCTCGACGCGTCGCGCGGCTGGGCGCAGGCCCCGCGCAAGCAGTCGCCGCCCCCTTACGAGGGCCCCGATCCGGGCCGCCCGCCGTCCAAGTTCTACGTGCGCGGCATCAGCACCGACGGCACCCCGTTCACCGCCATCAACGACCGCAACTCCGAACCGGCACTGCCGCCCAACAACGACGTGGGCCCCAACCCGACGACGCTGCCGTCGGTCAACGGGTCGGACATCCAGTGGCGCGCGGTGTCGGTGCGCGGCCCGCACGGCCTGACGACCGTCGCGATCGACCTGTCCGACGTCCAACACACGGTCAGCTCCCTGGTGTGGCTGCAGATCGGCATCGGGGTCGCGGTGCTCGTCGTGGTCGGCATCGCCGGGTTCGCGGTGGTTCAGCGCAGCCTGCGGCCGCTGTCGGAGGTCGAAAAGACCGCCGCGGCGATCGCCGCGGGCCAGCTGGATCGCCGTGTCCCGGAACGTGATCCGCGCACCGAGGTGGGCCGGCTGTCGCTCGCCCTCAACGGAATGCTCGCGCAGATCCAGGAAGCCCTCGCGTCCTCGGAGTCCTCGGCGGAGAAGGCGCGCGGTTCGGAGGAGCGGATGCGGCGGTTCATCACCGACGCCAGCCACGAGCTGCGCACCCCGCTGACGACCATTCGGGGCTTCGCGGAGTTGTATCGCCAGGGCGCCGCGCGCGACGTCGCCATGCTGTTGTCGCGCATCGAGAGCGAAGCCAGCCGGATGGGATTGCTGGTCGACGACCTGCTGCTGTTGGCCCGCCTGGATGTGCAACGACCGCTCGAACACAACCGGGTCGACCTGCTCGCGCTGGCCAGCGACGCCGTGCACGACGCGCAGGCGATGGATCCGAAACGCAACATCGCCATGGAGGTGCTGGACGGCCCGGGCACCCCTGAGGTGCTCGGCGACGAACCGCGGATCCGGCAGGTGCTGAGCAACCTCATCGCCAACGCCCTGCAGCACACCCCGACCAACGCCGACGTCACCGTGCGGGTCGGCACCGCCGGCGACGACGCGGTGCTCGAAGTGGCCGACAGGGGCCCCGGCATGACCGAGCAGGACGCGTCGCGGGTGTTCGAGCGGTTCTATCGCACCGACTCGTCGCGGGCGCGCGCCAGCGGCGGTACGGGGTTGGGGCTATCGATCGTCGACTCGCTGGTCCGCGCGCATGGCGGCGCCGTCACGGTGACCACCTCGCCCGGCGAGGGCTGCCGTTTCCGCGTCACGCTGCCGCGCGTCAGCGAGGTGCCGGCGCAGGAACCGGTTCACGCCAACTGAGCCAGGGCCGCCTTGATCTTGGCTTGCGCCTCGTCCAGCGATTCCGGTGACGGGTTGCGGTCGACGTTGGCGAAGCCGAAGTCGCTGAGGCGGCGGGTGGGGAACACATGCACGTGCAGATGGGGCACCTCCAGGCCGGCGATGATCACCCCCGCACGCTCGGTCTTGAAGGCCTTGCAGACCGCCTTGCCGATGAGCTGACTCACCGCCATGATCCGGGCGAACGTCGCGCCATCGACGTCCTGCCACTGGTCGATTTCGGCCCGCGGCACGACGAGCGTGTGCCCCTGGGTCATGGGCTCGATCGTCAAGAACGCGAAGACGTCGTCGTCCTCGTAGACGAAGCGGCCGGGAAGTTCACGGTTGATGATCTTGGTGAAGATCGACGCCATGGCCCCAGCATAGGGGCGGGGGCCGGACGAGCCCGCGTCAGTCCTCCTGGCCGAACTCCATGACGTCGAGGTTCCAATAGCCCCGCATGTTGGTGATCAGTCCCGCATCGTTGACCTTGTAGGTGAACACGCCACGTACCTTGCTGGTCATGCCACCCTCAAACTTGCTCTGCAGCACCAGAATATGAGCGATTTCGTCGGGCGAGCTCGACGGGAAAGTCTCCTCGCAAGTGATGGTCAGCTGGTTCTTGGCGATGTTGTTGTCGAAAAACTCGCCGACGGCTGCCTTGCCGCGCACACCGGTGCCGTCGGGGTTGGTGACGGACTTGCCGATCGGGTCCTCGATGACCACATCGTCGGTCATCAGCGCCAGCCAGCCGTCCCGATCTTTGGCCTGTGCGCAGCGCCATGATGACTGCGACGCGGTCAGTGCCGGGGATTGGGCGGTTTGCGTCATGGTTATCTCTCCTGTCACTCGATCGCGCACGCGGCGCGCGCGCCTTCCTCGGTGGCTTTGCGGATCAGCCCCAGCCCGGTGCAGTCGCCGGCGGCGTGCACCTGGGCGCCGGGGAGTGCGGCGACGAGCGCGTCGAACAGGGTGGTGTCGGGCTCGACGGCGCCGGCCAGCACCACGCTGTCGGCAGGCAGCCGCCGGCCGGTGCCACCGGCGGGGGCGAATACCACCGCTTCGGTGGTGATCCGCTCCACGGTGGCCCGGACGTGCACGGTGACGCCCAGCCGGTCGAGTCGGTCCATGTGCTCGGTCTTGCGTTTGTTGCCCACTTCGGGGGCGATGTTCCTGCCGGACTCGAGTATTGACACCAGCCGGCCGCGGCTGGCCAGGAATTCGGCCAGTTCCAGGGCGACCAGATCGCCGCCGACGATGACGACCCGCCGCCCCAGCGGCATCCAGGCGCGGCTGGCCAGCCGGACCGCGGCGGGCCGCACCAGCCGCTGCCGCCAGCCGCCCAGCGCCGCGGCCCCCAGGCGCTGCCAGGCCGGGCCGGATTCGGCTCGCCCGCTGAGTAATTCGCGTAGCCCCGGCCCCGTCCGCACGTGCGGCAGCTCGGAGCCGGGGACTTCCGGCACGGCGACCCGGCCGCCGGTGGCCACCACCACCGCGTCCGGTGCGGATTCGACGATGTCCTGAGCCGAAATATCCTGGCCCAGATGGACTTCCGTGCCACTGCGGTTGATTTCATCACGCAGGTAGCGCAGGAACGGCTGATTCTCTGGGTGCAGGATCGAAGCCCAGCGCAAGGCCCCGCCCAGCGTGGCGCTGCGCTCGAACAAGGTCACGCGGTGGCCCCGTTCGGCGGCCACCCGCGCGGCCTCCAGCCCTGCGGGCCCGCCCCCGATCACCACCACGCGCTTGGCCCGTGCGGCGGGAGCCGGGGACATCTCGCGTTCTTTGCCGGTGCGGGGATTGACGGCGCAGTCCACGGAGAATCGCTGTTCCATTGCGTCGATGCAGTTTTCACAGGAGATGCACCGGCGGATCCGGTGCGCCTGACCGTTGCGCAGCTTGCTCGGCAGGTCGGGATCGGCCAGCAGGGGGCGCCCCATCGCGATGAAGTCGGCCCGCCCGTCGGCCAGGATCCGCTCGGCCCTGACCGGGTCGTGGATGCGACCGACGGCGATCACCGGCACGTCGACCACCTGCTTGACCGCCGCCGCGGCCCCGACGTTGAGCTCGTCGCCGTCGTCGGCGCCGTTGACCATCCCGGTCACCAGCCGATCGATCACCCCGCCGCTGACGTGGAACGCGTCGACGCCCGCGGCCACGAATTCCGGTGCCAGTTGCGCGGTCTCGAAGATGGGCCGTCCACCGGCGACTCGTTCGTAGCCGGAGATCCGCAGCGTGATCGGCAGCGTGTCGCCGATCTCGGAGCGGATCGCGGCGAGCGCGTCGAGCACCACCCGCGCCCGCCCCCGCGCCGAATCACCCCGATAGTCGTCAGTGCGCCGATTGCGTTGCGGGGCAAGGAAGGAGCCCAGCAGCATGTAACCGTGCGCGGCGTGCAGTTCGATGCCGTCGTACCCGGCCTCGACCGCACGCCGCGCCGCGGCCTTGAACAAGTCGAACACTTCGCACAGCTGTTGCTTGCTGATCTCGACCGACGGTCGCCCGGTGAGGTAAGAGGGGATCACCGACGGGCCCAGGGACGGGACACCGAACATCTCGGGCCCCAGGCCGTCGGGCCCCGCGTGCACGATCTGGGGCTGGATCCTGGCGCCGTGCTCGTGCACCACGTCCACCAGCGCCCGGTGCGCGTCGACGGCCGTGTCGGTCGCCAGGTGCAGGCCCCCGGGCGTCTCGGGGTGGTGGTGGTCGATCCCGGTGGCGCCCACCGTGATCAAGCCGACACCGCCCCTGGCGCGCGCGGCGAAGTAGTCGCGGGTGCGTTGCGACGGCAGCCCGTCCGGCGTGCCGTACATCGTCTCCATCGGAGACATGACGACGCGGTTGCGCACCGTCATGGCGCCGATCCGTCCCGGCGCCAGCAGGTGCCCGAACTCGGTCATTCGGACCCAGTCGGTGGGGGCGGCTGTTACCTGTCGGCGTCCGTGTACCGGATGACGCCGCGAATGTTCTTGCCGTCCAGCATGTCCTGGTAGCCCTCGTTGATCTGCTCCAGGCGGTACTGGGTGGTGACCATGTCGTCCAGGTTCAGCTTGCCGGCCTTGTACATCGACAGCAGCTGCGGGATGTCGTACTGCGGGTTGCCGCCGCCGAAGATGGTGCCCTGCAGGTTCTTCTGCATCAGGGTGAGCATCGCCAGGTTCAGGTTGACGTTGGTGTCCAACAGGCTACCGATGGCGGTCAGTACGCAGGTGCCGCCCTTTTGGGTGATGTTGAGGTAGTTGTCGACGTCGGCGCCGTGCAGTTCGCCGACCGTGACCACGACCTTGTGAGCCATCAGCCCGTAGGTGACCTCCATGATGCCCATCAGCGCGGCGTTGATGTCCGGGTAGACGTGGGTGGCACCGAATTTCAGCGCCTGATCCCGCTTCCATTCGACCGGGTCGATCGCGAAGATGTAGCGCGCGCCGGCGTTGACGGCGCCCTGCAGCGCCGCCATGCCGACCCCGCCGACGCCGACGATGGCGACGTCCTGGCCCGGCCGGATGTCGGCGGTGCGGACCGCCGAGCCGTAGCCGGTGGTGACGCCGCAGCCGACCAGGGCGGCCACCTCGAACGGTACCGACGGGTCGATCTTCACCACCGAGCTGCGGTGCACGACCATGTACGGCGAGAAGGTGCCCAGCAGCGTCATGGGAAAGACGTTCTGGCCGCGGGCCTGGATGCGGAAGGTGCCGTCGGAGACCGCGGCGCCGCCGAGCAGCCCGGCCCCGAGATCACACAGGTTGCGCAGGCCGGCCTGACACGTCGGGCATTGCCCGCAGGACGGGATGAACGACAGCACCACGTGGTCGCCCGGGGCGATGTCCTCCACGCCCGGACCGACCTCGGTCACGATGCCGGCACCCTCGTGCCCGCCCAGCACCGGGAAGCCTGCCATCGGGATTCCGCCGGTGAC
>NZ_LZJG01000290.1:0-10416 GCF_001667785.1 Mycobacterium sp. E3247
CGTTCCCGGGATGTCGGACGGCGGGATGTGCGTCGGGGTCGTCATCGGCTCAGGCGGACCGGTCGGTGGCCATGCGGTCCAGCTCGGCCAGCCCCGCCTTGGCCGCCGCGTTGACGGGTGCGGCCGCGAGCGTCGCCAGCGCGCGGTCGGTCAACGCGGCGATGCGCTGCTCGGCGGCGGCCAGCGCGCCCACCGACTCGATGACCCCGCGCAGTTCGGCCACCTGGGCGTCGGTCAACCGTGCGCCGATCGAGGTCCGTAACAGGTTGGCCGCCAAGGGATCCGACTTGTCCGCCAGTTCCATCGCCTCGGCCAGCAGCACGGTCCGCTTGCCGGACCTCAAGTCGTCGCCGGACGGCTTGCCGGTGACCTCCGGGTCCCCGAAGACGCCCAGTACGTCGTCGCGCAGCTGGAACGCCACGCCGAGGTCCGTCCCGAACTCCGCGAAGGCGGCCTGCACCTCGGGGCGGTCCGCGGCGGCGGCCACGCCGAGCTGCAGCGGCCGCGCCACCGTGTAGCAGGCGGTCTTGTAGGTGTCGACGTTCATCGCCGACGCGATCGACTCGGCGGCGCCGGCCTCGGCGACGATGTCGAGGTATTGCCCGCCCAGCACCTCGGTGCGGATGTCGGCCCACACCCGCCGGACGCGCCGCCGGGCGTCCGGCGCCAACTCGAGGCCCAAGACGATGTCGTCGGCCCAGGCCAGGGCGAGGTCGCCGACCAAGATGGCCGCCGACGTCCCGAACCGCTCGGGCGAGCCGCGCCAGTCCCGGTCGCGGTGCAGCGCCGCGAAGCGGACGTGAATCGTGGGCCTGCCGCGCCGGGTGGACGAGTCGTCGATCACGTCGTCGTGCAGCAGCGCGCATGCGTGCAGCAGCTCCAGCGCGGAAAACAGCAGCAACGCTTCGGGATCGGGCTCCCCGGTCGCCACGGCCCGCCAGCCCCAGTAGGCGAAGGCGGGCCGCAGCCGCTTTCCGCCGTTGAGCACGAAATCTTCCAACGCCGCGATCAGGGCGTCGAAGTCGGCGCCTTCAGAGCCGATATAGGCGCTCTGGGCGCGCCGGTCGCGCAGGTACCGCCGAAGTTCCTCGGTGATGGCGCCGGTCAACTCGACGGTCGCCGCTGCGGGTGCGGCTTTTTGGCTCAGCGCGGCGCCCCTTTCTGCTCGGCATGTCTCTAGGGCCGACAGTTTATGTGGCTTGCGCGCCCCCAGTTGCTTCGACTGCCTCACTATCCCGCCCCTATGCTGGCGGGGGTGTCCGGGCGCTGCGTGGCGCAGCGCGGCCCGGCCCGGCAAGGAGAGGAGCCGCGTGAGCCTCAACACCATCGCGCTCGAGTTGGTGCCCCCCAATGTCGAAGACGGCAAGGAGCGGGCGCTCGAGGACGCGGCGAAAGTGGTGCGGTACTCGGCCGAATTCGGCCTCGAGGGCCGGATCCGGCACGTGATGATCCCGGGCATGATCGCCGAGGACGACGACCGTCCCGTCCCGATGAAGCAGAAGCTGGACGTGCTGGACTTCTGGTCGATCATCAAGCCGGAGCTGCCCGGGTTCCGCGGGCTGTGCACGCAGGTCACCGCATTCATGGACGAGGGGTCGCTGCGCCAGCGACTCACCGCCCTGTGCGAGGCCGGGATGGAAGGCGTCGTCTTCGTCGGGGTACCGCGCACGATGAACGACGGTGAAGGCTCCGGCGTCGCGCCGACCGACGCCTTGTCGATCTATCGCGAGCTGGTGAGCAACCGCGGCGTGATCGTGATCCCCACCCGCGAGGGCGAACAGGGCCGGCTGAACTTCAAATGCAACCAGGGCGCGACGTACGGCATGACGCAGTTGCTGTATTCCGACGCGATCGTGGGCTTTTTGACCGACTTCGCCAAGAACACCGATCACCGGCCCGAACTCCTGCTGTCCTTCGGCTTCGTGCCGAAGGTGGAGAGCCGCGTCGGCCTGATCAACTGGCTGATCCAGGATCCGGGCAACGCCGCGGTGGCCGGCGAGCAGGAGTTCGTCAAGAGGCTGGCCGCCAGCGAACCGGACAAGAAGCGCCAGCTCATGGTCGACTTGTACAAAAGGGTGATCGACGGCGTCGCCGGGCTCGGCTTCCCGTTGAGCATCCATTTCGAGGCGACCTATGGGGTGTCCGGGCCCGCTTTCCACACCTTCGCGGAGATGCTGGCCTACTGGTCGCCCTAGCTGGGCGGATGGTCGCGCGGCGCGGTGAATCGCGGCGAGCGGTCGCGGCTCATCCAGGCGAGCAGGGCCACCACGCCGGCCGCGGCAAAGGACGCGATGCCCAGCCACACGCCCGCCCCGGTGAAGTTGCGGGTGTTGGGGTCGGTGTAGCGCGCATTGGCCGTCATGGTGCTCACCACGCCCGGCTTGAGCTTCCAGGACACCACGTCGGGCTCGACGCGGTCACCGTTGGTGGAGGTCACCACGCCGGGAAAGGCGACGGTCAGCTCGACGTCGGCGTCGTTGTCGGTCACCGACGTCAGGTCCGCACGGCCTTCCAGCATCACCAGGTTGCCGTTGCGGCGCAGCGACAGGTTCACGCCCTGGGCGTCGGTGTTCATGTTCGCCAGCTGTGGCAACTCGGCGAAGGTCAGGTCGGAGAACACCGCCTGCGACCCGACGTAGCCGTCGCTGTCGTAGTTCGACACCGCCACCTTCTGGCTGAACGGCAGGTTGTTGGTGTCGAGCTGGGGACCGGAATCCTTGGGCGTCTTCGGCTTGGCCGCGGCGATGATCTCCCCGGAGACCAGATCGTCGGGCGAGATGGTGAGCGATGCCCGGACCCGCAGGCAGCCGCTGGCCAGCGGCACGATGAGCAGCAGCATCGCGATGGCCAGCAGGCGGCGCCGACGGGGCGTGAACCCGCGGGCTCGAAGCGGGGGAGGGCCGGCGTGCACGAGGTCATCGTGCCAGATCCGCGTCACTGCAGCGGCAGGGCGCGGCCCAGGATCGCGAACGCGCGCGGGTCTCCCGCGAAGTGGTAGCCGCGGATGACATCGGTGAAGCCCAGCCGCCGGTACAGCCGCCAGGCGCGATTCGGTTCGCCGTTGGTCTCCGGCGTGGAGAGCAGCACGTTCTCCTCCTGGCGGGCGGCGAGTAACCGGCGGGCCAGCGCCTCGCCGAGCCCCCGGCCCTGCGCGCGTGGATGGATGTGCAACTCCGTCAACTCGAAGTAGCTGTTCATCAGCCGGGCAATCTCGGCGGGCGGCGAGCCGCCGCGTTGCAGCCCCAGGACCACCTGCTGCTGCCACCACTGCCCGGGCGCCCCGGGATAGCCGTAGGCCACGCCGAGCAATGGG
The DNA here is from genome assembly GCF_001667785.1 of Mycobacterium sp. E3247. Classification (NCBI taxonomy): domain Bacteria; kingdom Bacillati; phylum Actinomycetota; class Actinomycetes; order Mycobacteriales; family Mycobacteriaceae; genus Mycobacterium; species Mycobacterium sp. E3247. The sequence continues at coordinate 3,314 of NZ_LZJG01000290.1, forward strand.
GCGTTGCGCAGGTCGGCGGTCGGCGGGGGTGGGCCGCCGGGCGCCTCGGCCGCGTCGGCTTCTACGGCGGCGACGCCCTGCCACCCGCGTCGCCGGATGTGCTCGAGCCACATAGCGGCGCGCTGGTTCTCGGTGCCCCGCGGGTATCGCATCGCTTCGACATAGACCCTGAGGGCGTCACTGAGACGGCGCTCCATATCGTTCGGCGGCAGATCGATGAGGAATATCGCCAACTCGCGGTGCCCTCCTCATCCGGTGGCTTTCAGGTATTGGTCCGGCCCCGTGCCGCTGTCGCCATTATCCGACGCGGTCGCACTCCGCGCGCCGAGCGGTCCGGTAGGGGCCTGCGGGGGCCGACGGGCCGGCCGCTGCGACAGTCGGGTTGCCGTGTGGGCGGCGCCGATGTCGGGGTGAGGGCGGGATAGAATCGCTGCCGAACCGGTGGTACAGCGCAGATCGACCTCGTATCATTTGTGTTAGTTGCCTTTACAACGGGCATCCGCGTGCTATCGATAGTTACGTGTCAAACTGTCGGCAAGGAGGGACGAATGCCACTCTCCGATCATGAACAGCGGATGCTCGATCAGATCGAGAGCGCACTCTACGCGGAGGACCCCAAGTTCGCGTCGAGCGTCCGTGGCGGAGGGTTCCGCGCGCCGACCGCGCGGCGGCGCCTGCAGGGCGCGGCGTTGTTCGTCATCGGCTTGGCGATGCTGGTTTCCGGGGTGGCGTTCAAAGCCACGATGATCGGAAGCTTCCCCATTCTCAGCGTTTTCGGATTCATCGTGATGTTCGGCGGCGTGGTCTACGCGATCACCGGGCCGCGGCTGGCCGGCAGGCCGGACCGGTCCGGGTCGGCGCCGGGGTCGGCCCGCCAGCGTCGCAACAAGGGCGGCGGTTCGTTCACCAGTCGCATGGAGGATCGGTTCCGCCGCCGCTTCGACGAGTAGCGGACCGCAAACGACACGGGGTAGCCGTCGCGGCTGCCCCGTTTTTCGTGCCCGGGCGGCGCTGACCGTGCGCACGCCGAGTCCCGGCTGACTCCCAATCGATCCCAAATCGAGTCCCGGGCGCACGGATCACGCCCCTTCGGGCCCCACCGTGGCGCCCCACCGCGCCCCACTCGGCCGTTCCGGGCGTCTGACGTGTGGTTTTCGTACATCACGGCGGGGTAGCGACCGGCCTGCACCGGCCCTCGGGTGCCCTTGTGGCGGCCAATAGTGGCGGCTGAGCCGGAAAAGTCGGCGACGACACCCCAACAATGGGGCAAAGTGGGGGACTGTGGGGTATGGTGGCTGAAGTGTTTGGGTGACCGGTGTGGGAGGTGAGCTGGTGTTTCTCGGCACCTACACGCCCAAACTCGACGACAAGGGGCGGCTGACGTTGCCCGCCAAGTTCCGCGACTCGTTGGCAGGGGGGTTGATGGTCACCAAGAGCCAAGACCACAGCCTGGCCGTCTACCCGCGGGCGGAATTCGAACAGCTGGCGCGCCGGGCGAGCAAGACGTCGCGCAGCAACCCCGAGGCCCGAGCGTTCCTGCGCAACCTCGCCGCCGGCACCGACGAGCAGCATCCCGACGCGCAGGGGCGGATCACGCTGTCGGCCGACCACCGCCGGTACGCGAACCTGTCCAAGGACTGCGTGGTGATCGGAGCCGTCGATTACCTCGAGATCTGGGATGCGCAAGCCTGGCACGACTACCAGCAGACCCACGAAGAGAACTTCTCCGCGGCCAGCGATGAAGCACTCGGCGACATCATCTGAGGCGCGTGCCCGTGCATCGTGGCCTCTGCCCGAACCGACCCTGGCGTACTTCCCCAACGCCAGGTTCGCGCCTTCGGACAGGGACCCGGGTGCAAGGGCGGCCCTTCGGGCCGACAGAGGTTTGAGGGCGGCCCGCCAGGCCCGGGGAGGCGTTGCGGTGGCAGATGTTTCAGACGACTTCGGCCACGTGCCCGTCCTACTGCACCGCTGCGTCGAGCTGCTCACCCCCGCCCTGACGCGGCACAACCCGGACGGCTCGGGAGCGACCCTCGTCGACGCCACCCTCGGCGCGGGCGGACACGCCGAGCGCTTCCTCACCGACCTGCCCGGCCTGCGGCTGATCGGACTCGACCGCGACCCCAGCGCGCTGGACATCGCCCGGCGGCGGCTGGCCCCGTTCGCCGACCGGGTCACGCTGGTGCACACCCGGTATGACGGCCTCGCCGCAGCCCTCGCCGAATCCGGCTGCGCGCCGGCCGAATCCGTCGACGGCGCGCTCTTCGACCTCGGCGTCTCCTCCATGCAGCTCGACCGCGCCGAACGCGGCTTCGCGTACGCGCAGGACGCGCCGCTGGACATGCGGATGGACCCGGACTCGCCGCTGACCGCGGCCGACATCGTCAACACCTACGACGAGGCGGCGCTGGCCGACATCCTGCACCGCTATGGCGAGGAGCGGTTCGCGCGCCGCATCGCCGCGCAGATCGTCCGCCGGCGCGCCCGCGCCCCGTTCACCTCGACCGCGGAGTTGGTAGCCCTGCTCTACCAAGCGATTCCGGCGCCCGCCCGCCGCACCGGCGGGCATCCGGCCAAGCGCACCTTCCAGGCCCTGCGGATCGCGGTCAACGACGAACTGAGCTCGCTGCGTGACGCGCTGCCCGCCGCCCTGGACGCGCTGGTTGCCGGCGGACGCATCGTCGTGCTGGCCTACCAATCGCTGGAGGACCGGATCGTCAAACGCGTGTTCGCCGACGCGGTCGCCTCGCGGACGCCGGTGGACCTTCCGTTCGAACTTCCCGGCCACGAGCCGCGATTCCGGTCGTTGACGCGCGGCGCCGAGCGCGCGGACGCGGCCGAGATCGAACGCAACCCTCGCAGCGCCGCCGTGCGATTACGGGCCTTGCAACGGCTGGAGCAGCGGGTGCAATCACAGCAGGCGAGCGGGAAAGGCGACTCATGAAGGTAAAGCGCGAGGCGCCGAAGCGCCGCGGCGGTGGCGACCGCCGCAGCGGACGCGACGGTTCGGCCCGCAAGGGCAGGCGCGCCACCGCCGACTCGGTGTCGCCGCGGCGCACCCGGCCGGCCTCGGCGAACACCCGCGAGGCCGGAACGCACAAGTCCGGGCCGCAAACCAGCCCCATCACCCGGCCGGCGGAGCGGTCGGGCCGGCCGAAAAGCGCCAGCCAGGCCAAGGCTCGGGCCAAGGCGCGGAAAGCCAAGGCGCCCAAGGCCGTCCGGCCCCGGCTAGCGGAGCGGCTGGCCACCCGGCTCGCGTCGATCGACCTGCGGCCGCGCACGCTGGCGGCCAAGGTTCCGTTCGTCGTCTTGATCATCGGCGCGCTCGGTCTCGGGCTTGGTCTGACGCTGTGGTTGTCCACGGACTCCGCCGAGCGCTCCTACAAGTTGAGTCACGCGCGCGAGAGGACCCGGCTGCTGCAACAGCAGAAGGAGGCGCTGGAACGCGATGTGCGCGAAGCGGAATCCGCGCCGGCGCTGGCGGAGGCGGCCCGCAAGCTGGGGATGATCCCGACGCGGGACACCGCGCACCTGGTGCAGGACCCGTCGGGGAACTGGGTGGTGGTCGGCACGCCCAAGCCGGCGGACGGGGTGCCGCCGCCACCGTTGAACAGCAAGCTCCCCGAACAGGGTCCGCCGCAGCCCCCGGCGCCGCCGGCGCCGCCCGCGGAGGTCCCCGTTCGGCTGCAGCCCGACCCCGTGGCGGCCCCGCCGGCGCGGTCCGGGCCCGAGGCCCTGTTGCGCGCACCGGACGGAGCGTCGACGCTGGGTGGCCAGCACCTGGCACCGGCGGGTCCCCAGCTGCCGGGCACGCCGGGTGCGCCCGCCGGTGCGACGGGACCCGGTGCGCTGCCCGCATCGGGTGTGCCGGTGCCGGGACTGCCCGCGCCGTCGGCGGGCCCCGCGCTCGCGCCGCTGCCCGCCGAGGTGCCGATCCCGTTGGGCGGCCTGCCGGTTCCGCCGCCCGGTCAGGTGCCCGCGCCGCTACCCGCGGAGGTGCCGGTTCCGGTGCAGCGGGCGCCGGCGCCCGCTGTTCCCCAGGCGGTCGCCCCCGCCCTTCCTCAAGGGGTTGTCCCCCCACTGCCACAAGGGGTTGTCCCCGCCGCCCCGGTGCTGGTGCCGCAGCCCGCGGCGCCCGGGCCCGTCGCGATGCCGGGTGCGCCCCGGTGAGCCCCGGCGACTCCATCCGCGCCCGGCGATCGCAGCCCACCCGCGGTCCTCGTAAAGCCCAGGAGGCCAAGGGGATTCGTCAGCCGAAACGGCGGGCGAAGCAGCAGGCCAAGGACGTCCGCGAGCCGAAGAGGTTTTGGAGAGCCAAGGAGGGCAAGGCCACCGGGAAAGCGGGGCCGGCCGACCGGCAGGACGGGACCGGGCACTCGGCGCGGGAGCGGCGCACCCGGCAGCTCGTGCAGGCGGGCAGCCGCGGCGCGTCGTTCGTGTTCCGCCACCGGGCGGGAAACGCGGCCATCGGGGTCTTGATCGTGGTGGCGGCGGCCCAGTTGTTCGTCCTGCAGGTCACCAACGCGCCCTCGCTGCGCGCCCAGGCCGCGGGCCAGCTCAAGGTCACCGACGTCGAAAAGGCGGTGCGCGGCAGCATCGTCGACCGCAACAAGGATCAGCTGGCGTTCACCACCGAGTCGCGCGCGTTGACGTTCCAGCCCAAGCGAATTCGCAAGCAGCTGGACGAGGCCAAGAACAAGAACTCGGCGGCCCCCGATCCGCAGCAGCGGCTGCGGGACATCGCCAAGGAGGTCGCCACCCGGCTGGGCAACAAGCCGGATTCGGCGACCGTGCTGAAGAAGTTGCAGAGCGACGAGAACTTCGTTTATCTGGCCCGCGCAGTCGACCCCGCTGTCGCCAGCGCGATCTCCGATAAATACCCCGAAGTCGGCTCGGAGCGGCAGGATCTGCGGCAGTACCCGGGCGGGTCGTTGGCGGCCAACATCGTCGGCGGCATCGACTGGGACGGTCACGGGCTGCTGGGGCTGGAGGAGTCGCTGGATTCGGTGCTGTCCGGAACCGACGGCTCGGTCACCTACGATCGTGGATCGGACGGCGTCGTCATTCCCGGCAGTTACCGCAACCGGCACCGGGCGGTCAACGGTTCGATGGTCCAGCTGACCCTCGACGACGACATCCAGTTCTACGTGCAACAGCAGGTCCAGCAGGCCAAGAATCTCTCGGGCGCGCACAACGTTTCGGCCGTTGTGCTGGATTCGAAGACCGGCGAAGTGCTGGCCATGGCCAACGACAACACGTTCGACCCGTCCCAGGACATCGGGCGTCAGGGCGACAAACAGCTGGGCAACCTGGCGGTGTCGTCGCCGTTCGAACCCGGCTCGGTGAACAAGGTCATCACCGCGTCCTCGGTGATCGAGTACGGCTTGTCCAATCCCGACGAGGTGCTGCAGGTGCCCGGGACCATCCAGATGGGCGGAGTGTCCATCCACGACGCGTGGGACCACGGCGTCATGCCCTACACCACCACCGGTGTGTTCGGAAAGTCCTCCAACGTCGGCACTTTGATGCTCGCCCAGCGCGTCGGCCCGGAGCGGTTCTACGACATGGTCCGCAAATTCGGCCTGGGGCAACGCACGAACGTCGGGCTGCCCGGTGAGAGCGCCGGGCTGGTGCCGCCCATCGACCAGTGGTCGGGCAGCACGTTCTCGAACCTGCCAATCGGCCAGGGCCTTTCGATGACGCTGCTGCAGATGGCCGGCATGTACCAGACCATCGCCAACGACGGGGTGCGCATTCCGCCGCGGATCGTCAAGGCCACCATCTCGCCCGACGGGACCCGCACGGAAGAACCGCGTCCCGAAGGCGTGCGAGTGGTTTCGCCGCAGACGGCCCAGACCGTGCGGAACATGCTGCGCGCGGTGGTGCAACGCGACCCGATGGGCTACCAGCAGGGCACCGGGCCCGCCGCCGCGGTGACGGGCTACCAGATGGCCGGCAAGACGGGCACCGCTCAGCAGATCAACCCGGCGTGCGGCTGCTACTTCGACAACGTCTACTGGATCACCTTCGCGGGAATGGCCACGGTCGACAACCCGCGCTACGTCATCGGCATCATGATGGACAACCCGGAGCGCAACGCGGACGGTACGCCGGGCCACTCGGCCGCCCCGCTGTTCCACAACATCGCCGGCTGGCTCATGCAGCGCGAGAACGTCCCGCTGTCGCCCGATCCCGGTCCGCCGCTGACGCTGCAGGCCACCTAGCGGTCTGGCGGGTCGCCGATCGTGCGGTGACGCGTTGCGTGTGCGCTCAGGGCGGCATCCGGGCCCGAATCACGCCTTCAACGCACACTGAAGGCCCTCAACGCACACTCGATTGACGAGCGCACCGCGGTGGCGGGTGCCTCTCGGTAGGGTGTCATGGCCGATCATGAGGATCACGCGGCGTGTGCAGGAGGTGTGAACAGGTGGTGCCGGTGCCCACTGGTTTGCGGCCCAGCGCGGGCGCGGGATCGCGCCTGCCCGCGCTCGCGGCCCAGGTCGGGGCGGTACTCGCGGACCGCGGCACCGCCGTGCCCGACGTGGCCGTCATCGGTGTGGCGCTGCGCGCCCAGGACATCCGGCCCGGCGACTTGTTCGCCGCATTACCCGGCGCGACGACGCACGGGGCCCGGTTCGCGGCCGAGGCGATCGAGCGCGGCGCCGTCGCGGTGCTCACCGATGCCGCCGGGGTGGCGGAAATGGGCGCGTCCGCCCCGACCGTGCCGACGCTGGTGCACCCGGCGCCCCGCACCGTGCTCGGTGCCCTGGCCGCCACGGTGTACGGCAACCCGTCGGAGCGGGTGACGGTCGTCGGGATCACCGGCACCTCCGGCAAGACCACGACGACGTATCTGGTCGAATCCGGCCTGCGCGCCGCCGGCCGGACGGCCGGCCTGATCGGCACCATTGGCATCCGCATCGACGGCGCCGACGTTCCCAGCGCGCTGACCACCCCGGAGGCTCCCGCGCTGCAGGCGATGTTCGCCGCGATGGCCGAGCGCGGGGTGGACACCGTCGTCATGGAGGTGTCCAGCCACGCGCTGGCGCTGGGCCGGGTAGACGGCACCGGATTCGCGGTGGGCGCTTTCACCAACCTGTCGC